>JBGSXK010000419.1:0-6793 GCA_041751455.1 Anaerolineae bacterium | reverse complement strand
CCTGTATATGTCCGCTCACATCGTCTGCAAACCGCTCTACAGTCATGTTCCAGGTATCAATAAGGTCGATGTGATAGCTGCCTTCCGGCAAATTAAAATCGCGGAAGCGCGGCTGGTGCATGGCGAAGTACATCAGATAGTAATCGTTGCCATGATAACCTGCGGCGACGTGATTCCAGCCGCCGCCCGTAATTACCTGCTGTGGGGCAGCTCCCCCCCTCAGTGGTAAGAGTCCCGGAGCCGGAACAGCCTCAATGATCTGCCTCAAAAAGGCAATGCGGGGGGCACTGTCGCCATGCAGTTGGCCGCCCTTCGACCACCACAGGGTTTCTTCCTCATTCCAGTAGGTTTCTCCGTGCCCGACATAGCCGCCATAGGTAAAGCCGAGCCAGAAGCGCAGCACCATCTCCTCAGCAGAGAGCGACCCCCAGATGCGGCCAATATCCCCTTCATACCCACACTCATCCACCACCACCGGTTTACCATACTCCTGCAACCAGGTGGGCACTTGCAGCAGATCATGATGCTGAATACTGCAATGTGTGACCCAGGGCTTGCGATGATCGTAGAAACCCCGGCAGTTATGGATCGAGCGTAAATGGTCGTAGGGATCCAAGTCCTGTACGAGCTTGAAATAATGATCCCAGTCTGCGAGGTTAAGATCCATCATGAGATCATACTCATTGGCAAAAGACCACCACAGATTACGGAAAGCCCCTATACGCGCGATCAGGTAACGCAAATAGCGCTCGTTGACTTCGGCGGGCATCCGGTCAAAACCCCACGCGCCAAAATCATAGGGATGAAAGATAATCAGGTCAGCCTCGATCCCCAGCGCATCCAGGTCGAGGATGCGTTTTTCCAGGCGGCGGAAATACTCTGGGTTAAACCGGGTGAAGTCCCAGTAATCAGGCGGGGCCTGTGTCTTGTAGTTGTCGAGCTGCGAGAAATCCCACTCGCGCCGCACTTCACCCTCGAATGGGTAGCAGGGTGGTTCGTTCTGGTTAAATGAGTAACGTTTGGGGAAGACACACATCCGCATTTTGTTAAAGGGCGCGTCTTTGAGCGTGGCCAGAGTCTGTTCTTCAAGTTCATCGCCCTGATGATTCCAGACATAACAGGTGGTGCCTACCGGGTGATAGGGTGTGCCATCAGCATAGGCAAAATGATGGGAGTCGATCACCCGCACCGGGCCGCGATTATTCCCTGTGGGGGGTGTGCATATGAAATTGCCCTGCTGTCCATCCAGCGCGCTCACATTACTGTGGGTGACAAAGCGCCATTCACCCTCCATGTCGGGCATAAAGCGGAGCTTATAGCTGCTGCCGCCATCATAAAAGCCTGTTATCCTGACCGAGCGATTCTCGTGGGTGAACCGAGCTTCCAGTGTAACATCCAGGAAAGGATTGCCGGCTGCCTGCGCCGTGAATTCCAGTTCGATATAAGCCCATTTTTCGATCTGCTCTGGCATATTTTGCTCTCCAAATAGAATTATTGGTCTTTACTGAGACCCTATTCTCAATAAAATGTTATGAATATTTATTCATATATAGAATAATATTCCAGGATAGGTTAACACGTTCACCAAGGGGAGTCAAGCTGGCCTATGGTGGGTTTGACATACGCGCCAATGCTGGCTAAACTGCCTGCATAGAACTCGCTCTATGGATAAATATTCATCAGAACTGAAGGTTGTTTAGCGATGAGTGAAAAAAACATTCTGGCGATTGACCAGGGTACCACCAATACTAAAGCTCTGCTTTTGAATGACAGGGGCGAAGTTACAGCACGTGCCTCAGCAACAGTGATTACCACTTTCCCTCAGCCCGCCTGGGTGGAACAAGACCCTCTGCAAGTGTGGCAGAGTGTGCGTGAAGCTGTGGATGCATGTCTGGCGGCGGCGCACAACCCGCCGCTGGCCGCCATTGCCATTACCAACCAGCGTGAAAGCGTCATGATCTGGGAACGCCAGACAGGCGCACCACTTGGCCCCTGTGTTATCTGGCAGTGCCGCCGCTCGATGGTTTTGTGCGACGAATTGCGCGCGCGTGGGCTGGAAGCTCAGATTCATGCGCGCACTGGCCTTACGATTGACCCACTTTTTTCGGCCAGCAAAGCCCGCTGGCTGCTGGATCAGCTTCCCGATGGCCTGCAGCGGGCCAACGCAGGCGACATCTGTGTGGGTACGGTTGATAGCTGGTTGCTGTGGAATCTGACCGGCGGCAAAGTTCACGCCACGGACCTGAGCAATGCCGGACGCACACAGCTTTTGAATATTCAGCAGGGTGAGTGGGATAGTGAACTATGCACGCTTTTTGGGGTGCCTATGGCCGCGCTGCCAGCGCTTAAGCCTTCCAGCGCATTCTATGGCGAGAGTGTCGCTGTTGGCCGGCTGCCGGGGGGTGTACCCATCACCAGCATGATCGGGGATTCACACGCAGCGTTGTTCGGGCAGGCCGGGTTTTTGCCCGGCGTGATTAAAGCCACCTATGGCACTGGGTCTTCACTGATGACACCGATTCCAGATTTCACCCTTTCAGCGCGTGGCCTTTCGACCACGATTGCCTGGGGACGCGAAAAGATCACTTATGCGCTGGAAGGGAATATCTCGGTCACGGGGGCGGCGGTGCAGTGGTTTGGCGACTTTTTAGGGCTGGACAACCCGACCCCCGCAGTGGCTCATCTGGCGAGCCAGGTCGTGGATGCTGAGGGGGTCTATGTTGTGCCTGCTTTTGTGGGGCTGGGTGCACCCTATTGGGACGAGAAAGCGCGTGGGCTGGTGACAGGGCTAACGCGCGGCAGCCGTGCCGTGCATGTCGCCCGTGCGGTGATTGAATCAATTGCTTTTCAGGTGCGGGATGTCTTTGATGCCATGCAGGATGATGCTGGCGTTACATTTCAAGCCTTAGTGGCGGATGGTGGCGCGACAAGCAATGACAGTCTGATGCAGTTTCAGGCGGATATACTTGGCCTGCCTGTGACCCGCAGCACCTCTTCTGATGTTTCGGCGCTGGGTGCGGCTTATCTGGCAGGCCTGAGTGTGGGTCTCTGGCGCTCGGAAGCTGAGATCGAGGCGCTACCACGCGCACGTGAGCGTTTTGAACCTGTGATGTCACTGGCTGAGCGGGCGGCGCGTTATGCAGGATGGCAGCAGGCGGTGGCTCAGGCGCGCTGTCATCCTTAAGTCATGGCTGTCTTTACCAGGGTACGTGCCGTGACCACATCGGTAATCAGGACATTGATGTGCCCACCGCGCAGCGCTCCCCGGATCGCCTCCACCTTGCGCTCGCCGCCTGCAATGCCCACACTCCTTTTGACCTGATGAAGCTGGTGAAGCTCCATACCTATCACACGGTCATTGAGCGAGGTTTGCACGGGTGCACCGCTGGCATCGAAGAAGCGCAGACAAATGTCCCCCACGGCTCCCAGCTCACGCAGAGTACTTAACTCATCGGGTGTAAAAACATTGCCACTGCTTGCCAGCAGGCCGGAAGGCTGTACGCTGCCGATGCCGACCAGGGCCAGTGTGACCTGCTCAAATTGGTTAACCGCCTCCTGTACAAAACGATCCTTCAGGTAAAGCGCACGGGTTTCTGCCGAGCCAGTCAGGCCGGGGGCAGGCAGAAAAACCGCCTCGCCATGTACCAGCACCGCCAGCCTGCGCACTAACTGCACTGCATGCTGCTCTGCTGATGGATTGCCGATACCACCCAATACCTGAATAACCTGTGTCTCCATGCGACGGGGGAGAGGGTGCATGGCATCCACTGTCGCCAGCAGTGTTGCGCTCCATGATGAGATGCCGATGACCTCGCTCTGCTTAAGCGTGGTTTCAATGTAGTATGCGGCGGCAGCCCCGATATCGCGTAAAATCTGCTCACCATCAGACACACAATCGACCACGATGGCCTCTTTCAGGCCATAGGCTTCCTGAAGTTGGTCTTCAATTTCCGGGTACGCACCCAGAGGGACACTGATATTGATGCGTACAATATGTTCTTCTTCGGCGCGTTTGAGCAAACGGGAAATTGTCGCTTGTGAAATATCAAGCTGGGCGGCAATCTCTGTTTGACGCAGACCACGCTCATAATACAACCGGGCTACCTTTGCCATTAATCGCAGTTCGTTTATGCGCGCCATCAGGCATCATCTTTCTGTGCATAATTCCAGTGTGGTGCATAATCTTACATCGCTGTCTGCCATACGAAAGGGTAGACGATTATGTGTTGAGCGTGCTTGACAAAGAAAGCGCCCCGTGCTAATCTCTAAATAAAAATTATATCATGAATATTTATTCATATAATGTGTTTTTGTGAGGGTTGTCAGTATGACAGAGGTGGAGCTTAAACTTAAATCTGTCGAGTATCGTCAGACGATCCTTCGGATTATTAAACAGGCCAACGCGGGCCATACCGGGGGCAGCCTGTCGTGTATTGATATCCTGAATGTGTTATACAATGCTGTGCTGCGGGTTTCTCCACAGACCCACAGTGACCCTGACCGGGATCGTTACATCCAAAGCAAAGGCCACTCGGTAGAGGCGCTGTACACGGTGCTGGCCGATAGGGGCTTTTTCCCGGCGGAGGCACTGGATACACTGGGCTATTACCAGTCTCACTTTATTGGTCATCCAACCCGTAAAGTGCCTGGAGTGGAACAGAATACCGGAGCACTGGGTCATGGCCTGTCAGTAGGAGTGGGATTGGCATTGGCAGGGAAGAAAGATCAGCGTGACTATCGGGTCTATGTGCTGCTAGGAGATGGTGAACTGGCCGAAGGCTCAAGCTGGGAAGCAGCCATGACCGCCGCGCATTACGGCCTGGATAACCTGGTCGTTATTGTTGATCGCAACCACCTGCAAATCACCGGGAGGACAGAAGAAGTTAACTCCCTTGAACCGCTGAAGGCCAAGTTTGAGGCTTTTGGTTTTGCTGTACAGGCGGTGAATGGTCATGCGATTGATGAACTTGTGGAGATTTTTAACCGTGTACCTTTTGCAGCAGGAAAGCCAAGTCTGGTGCTGGCGCATACGATTAAAGGCAAAGGTGTAAGCTTTATGGAGGATACGGTGAAATGGCATCATCATGTCCCCAATGATGAAGAATATAGCCTGGCCCTGCGTGAATTAGAGGCCGCAGCACTGGCCTTGCGAGGCAGCATTCAATGGAGCTAGGGCAGCCCAATCTGGAAATATTTGCAGAGACCGCCCTGACGCTAGCGCGACAAGACTCTCATTTGCTGGTGGTCACCAGCGACTCGCGTGGGTCAGGCAAGCTCACCTCTTTTGGCCAGCTTCTGCCCGATCAAATTATCGAAACTGGAATTGCGGAGCAAAATCTCGTGGGAATTGCCGCCGGTTTAGCCTCGGCAGGGAAGCGCGTCTTTGCCGTATCGCCCGCCTGTTTTCTCACGGCGCGCGCATTGGAACAGATCAAGAATGATGTTGCCTATTCGGATCATCCGGTTAAGCTTATCGGGATCAGCGCGGGTGTCAGTTATGGAGCACTGGGCTCTACTCATCATTCACTGCACGATTACGCCGCCCTGCGGGCAATTCATAATATGACGATTGTTGCACCTGCTGATAACTTCGAGACTCGTGAAACAATCAGGGCGATTGCGAACTATCCACAGCCTGTGTACGCGCGTTTTGGCAAGCTTCCCCAATATCATCTTCACCCGACAGATACGGCTTTTACTATTGGTAAAGCTATCACGGTGATCGAGGGAAGTGACCTGACGTTTATAGCCTGTGGCGAGACGGTGGCGCTGGCAGTGGCGGCGGCGCGGGTGCTGACAGACGAGGGAATTGCCTGTCGTGTGGTCAGTATGCATACGATTAAGCCGTTGGATGAGGCTGCTCTGCTGGCAGCAGCACGCGAAACCCGCGCGATTATCACTGTTGAAGAACACAGCATCTACGGAGGGTTGGGGGAAGCGTGTGCTGCCCTGCTCATGCAGCAGGGAGTCGCTATTCCTTTTAGGATTATCGGGATCCCTGATGAGTATACGGTGACGGGCAGTCAGATGGAGATACTGACGCACTACGGCCTTTCGGCCGAGGGGTTGGCTGCCACGGCTCGCCAGTTACTTGCCGTCGAGCGTATGGGATGAGGCCGTTCTGTGATCTTCGTGCTGCGTTGTTGAGGTGCGTCACAGCCTTTCTGGATTCAGAAACTATTTTATGACATTAGAGGACAAATTTTTGATGAACATAAATAAAATCACCCTGGGCGTGATTGTGGGCAACCGCAACTTTTTCCCCGACAGCCTGATTACTGAAGGGCGGCAGGACATCCTGACGGTGCTGCGCGAACTGGACATTAACGCGGTGATTCTGGATGAAGACGCGACCAAACTGGGTGCAGTCGAAACCTGGGAAAATGCTAAAAAATGTGCCGCGTTGTTCGATGAGCACCGGCATAATATTGATGGCATTCTTATCAGCCTACCCAACTTCGGTGACGAAAAAGGTATTGCCGAAACGATTAAGCTGTCTGGTTTGCAGGTGCCCATTCTGGTCCAGGCTTACCCCGATGACCTGAACCAGCTTATCCCCTCGCGACGGCGCGATGCCTTTTGCGGCAAAATATCTGTCTGCAATAACCTCTATCAGTATGGCTTCGCGTTTACCGTGACCACGCAGCATACGGTGCACCCTCAAAGCGATGCTTTTAAGTCTGATCTCAGGCAGTTTATGTCTGTCTGCCGGGTGGTGCGCGGCATGAAAAACGTCCGGTTGGGGGCAGTGGGCGCGCGTCCTAACGCTTTTAATACCACGCGCTACAGCGAG
>JBGSXK010000418.1:0-8203 GCA_041751455.1 Anaerolineae bacterium | reverse complement strand
TGCTACAACCTATCCACATCTGGCGCGTCAGTTTCTCCATACACAGCATATTCATCACTTTACGCTTGTCAAAGCCGAAGGGGCTATTGAGGCTGCACCAACTTTAGGGTATGCGGACATGGTTATTGATCTTACGCAGACAGGCACAACCTTACGAGAGAATCACTTAAAACCCATATCGGGAGGTGTAATTGTGGAGTCGCAGGCTTGCCTGATCGGCAATCGTCGCGTGCTGCGCGAGCGGCCTGTGATTCTGGAAACAGTGCGCAATTTACTGGAATTGATTGATGCTGCTCTGCAAGGTCGTCAATATTATCAGCTTACAGCCAACATACAGGGCAGTGACCCAGAGACTATTGCCCAAAAGGTTGCCAGCAATCCCATCACACGTGGGCTTCAAGGGCCAACCATTGCTCCCATCTACGGCCAACATAGCAACAGTGATACACGGCAGTGGTACACCCTCACTCTTTTCGTCGGCAGCAAGAACTTACTCGATGCAGTGGAGTATCTCCGCCTTGTGGGTGGTACAGAGACGAGTGCTGTACCACTGCGCTACTTGTTTATGGAGCAATCACCCACATTTGCAAGGATGGTGGAACAGCTCAAGGATTCAGGATAAGCTCTTTTCTGCTTCATCCAACACATCATCAATGTGACTGCGTTGACCCTTGCTTTCTGCGCCCATCTCAACCGACATGGCCAGCCCCAGCAGGCTTATTGCTGGAGGAAATTTCTGGGAATCAGTCAGGTTCATCGTTAAAAGTGGGCAACAAAACAATGCGGCTTTGAGATAACTACGCCAATCATGACGCAGCCAGCCGCGTTGTTTTAATTCAATGAGAATAGGGATAAGAACGCGGTTCACTTTGCTCTGTAGAAACATTTCGCGTATAGGATGAAGAGTATAATCATGCTCTACATGCCATACACCATCCACGACTTGTAGATCAATACGAAGCTGATCACTTTTGTCCAGTGGAAAATACATCCACATCGCAAATACATTGTGAAACAGAGGCTTAGTCAGGTCCAGCAAAGGATGATGTGACCCGGCAAATGCCGGATCAAAATATAGCAAAGACTGCTCTTCCCGCCTGAAAAACACATTTCCGTTGTGTGCATCGCCATGGCCAACAATCGAAGGCCCGCTCTGTGCAGGGTGCAGCAAACGGTCAGCTTTGGTAATCAGATCAGACAATGTTTCCTGATAATGCTGCCCATTGATGACCCATTGCACATGTTGTACATCCCCCATCAGGTATAAACCATTAGGGAGCAGAACGGCATTATTGCTGTCTGCTGGCAGTCCATAAAATCGACTCAGTCGGCCTTGCGTCAGGCGGTGATAAAACAATTGATGCACAGCCGCCTCGCTGGCTTCTTCCGGGCTTTGTTGTACAAGAGTTTGCAGGTAAATTTGCAGCAAGGCATCATCAGCGTCACACTGTGCCTTTTCCAGAACTTCTGTCTCTTCGGCATTACCCCCTTCAATGATCCAGGCAAGATCAAATACAGAGGGGTCATCAATCACCTCATAGATCAGAAGCTGACGGCCTGCGTCTTTGGAGCTAAACACAGGTTGAATAACAGGATACCCTGCCTCGGCCAGCAGCTCTGCCCGGTAATATTCGCCGATGACACTGTCTGGCTCGGTATGGGTCTTAAAGAACAACCTTTTACCCTCAGCCAGTGTCAAAAAGCCATTGAATGAATTTAAGGAGACGGCAAGTGGCCGCAGTTCCACTTTAACAACATCCAGCGCTAAAGCGTCCCGCATAAATTGGAGCAGGAGATTCTCTGCACCGGCTTTATCAGTGAATTGCAGCGTTTGAATAGCCTGGAGCAAATCCTCGCTCATAAACCCAGTATCTCATTCCGCTTACGGATTGCCAGAGCATGTGCTGGAAAACCTTCGTAATCGGCCAGTAATGCTGTGTTAGCCTCCAGCCGTTCGTATCCCTCACGCGAAAGATACCCCACCCCTGTGCGCTTTAGAAAGTCCCATACGCTTACTGATGAAAATGTACGGGCAAACCCGCCAGTTGGCAGAATGGCGTTCAAACCCAGGCAGTAATTTGCAGTTGGAATTGGGGTAAGCGGTCCGAGCAGGATTTCTCCGGCATTTTTAATTTTGTTCAGTGTTACGAAAGGCTCAGCAGTCAGAATTTCAAGATGTTCCGGAGCATAATCGTTCACAAATGCAATCGAATCTTCCAGACTGCGGGTGAGCAAAACACCACCGTAATTGCAAAAAACGTTTTTGATGAAATTCTGCCGCCACTCTGGTAGCTCAGCGATATACTGCGGAAGCAGATCAAGCGCCTGTTGTGCCACTTCGCGGCTGTGAGTCACTAGCAGCGCGGCCGATTCTGGGCCATGTTCGGCCTCAACCAGTAAATCCAGTGCGGCAAGACGTGGGTCAGCCTGTTCATCTGCCAGGATGATGGATTCGCTTGGGCCTGCGGGCAGACCAACATCGACAGTACCATAGAGTAAGCGTTTAGCTGCGGACACATAACTGCTGCCGGGGCCGATAATTTTATCGACTTTGGGAATAGTTTCTGTTCCATAGGCCAATGCAGCTACCGCCTGCATGCCACCGATCACGTAAACATCGTCCACGCCACAGATTTCTGCTGCAACCAGGGACGCTGAATCAGCCTTGCCTTCAGGTGTAGGCGGGGTGACGACGATCACATGCGGCACACGGGCAACTTTCGCAGGTGTCACCAGCATCACCATAACCGAGGGGAAGGCCCCCTTTCCTCTTGGCACATACAACCCGGTACTGGCAATAGGAGTAACCCGTTCCCCAGCCATGATACCCGGCTTAACTTCAGTAAACCACATCGCTTCGGGCATCTGCTCTTCGTGGAAGATGCGCACATTATCATGGGCTTCTTCAATAGCCGCAATGACAGCCGGTGTTACCGCTTTACGTGCGGCAGCAAAATCTTCTGGTCTGGCACGCAGCATCGATTGTTCAAACTGCGGGGCATCAAATTCGCGAGCATACTCGACAAGAGCTGTGTCACCTCGCGTTCTCACACCATCGATCACACTCTGCGCCAGGGGCAGGAGCGAGCTGATATCAACCTCTGCGCGGCGCAGAATTTTGCGCAGCGTTTCAGGTGCGAGTTGGTCTAACTCCCAGAACTGAATCATCATCCTCATCTTTCTAAAGATAAATATAGAGCTGATTTTACTTGGTTACAGGGTCAAATGGCAGTTGATAAATCTGTCACTTAGCTGTTCCTATATCAGGGATAGTGATAGGTTTTGAGCGCTTACGTGTCCCATCCCAACGTATATCCGGCACAAGAATATTCTGTTTTTGGAGGATACGCTCTTTGTATTGAAGCAAGTCAGACAACATAGAGCGTAGTTCTGTGCTTATATCGCCCACAGGCTGATAACCAAGTTCCAGCAAATGCCGACGTTCAGGATTATAATAATGCTGTTCCTGCTCCCGGCGTGGGTTATTATAATGCTCGATATGCGTATTTAGGCCCATCTCATGAGCTGCCTCCTGTACCAGTAAAGCCAGCTCCTCCAGTGTGTAGCACGCCTCAAACTGGTTGAACACACGGTATTCACCCTGTTCCGGTCGATTTTCTGCCACGAGTTTCAGGCACTGCATGGCATCACGCAGGGGCAAAAATCCTCGTTTTTGTTTACCTCCTCCATAAAGAGTCAGCGGGTGGCCTATCACGGCCTGGCAGCAAAAACGGTTCACGGCAGTTCCGAAGCACTGGTCAAAGTCCAGGCGACTTCGCAACCTGGGGTCGCTGCCCATCTCGTCGGTTTGCGTTCCAAAGACTACCCCCTGCATAATATCTGTGGCGCGCAGGCCCCAGGTTTTGCAGGCAAACATTGTATTGTTGGAATCATGTACTTTGCTGAGGTGATAAAAGCTACCTGCCTGCCGAGGAAAAGGGACACGATCCTTGCGTCCCTGATACTCAATCTCGAAAAAACCTTCTGGAATAGCCAGATTAGGAGTTCCATACTCCCCCATGGTCCCCAGTTTTACCAGATGGGCTTCTGGGCAAACCTCTCGCATCGCCCACAACAGGTTCAGATTCCCTAGCACATTGTTTTGCTGGGTAAATATGGCATGTTCCTGGTCAATCATCGAATATGCTGCGGACGGCATCTCACCCAGATGAATAATCGTGTCCGGCTGGAAATCCCTGAAAAAATCTCGCAAAAAGCTGTAATCCAGTAAATTGCCTGCCAGAAAAACAACGTCGGCAGAATGATTTTCGCGGAAGGCGTTTAATCGCTCTTCGATGCTATAAACAGGGATTGCGCTGTGACCTCCTACTTCCTCGACCCATTTTCGACGCAGCAGTGCATCAGTTCCTGCTACAGTGTGTCCATGTTGGGCCAGGTGTTGCGCAAGCGGCCATCCCAGGTATCCGTCAATACCTGCAATGAATGTCCTCAATGTGCTGATCCTTTTAGTAATATGTTTACTTGATGCTAGAGAGTATCGGAGGTCATATCCTCCGTCAAATGACTTGCGTTAATGACAATAAATATTTTTTGAGATTAAAGATGGTAAAATTCCTGATTATTGCCTATTCATCGGGGAATACAGATGATGATGCTTGATCTTGCACCTGTTTTTCAAGCAGTTCGCCAGGCTGCTGCTCTGTGTCGGCTTGTACAGGAGAAGTATATTATAGGCGATGTGCTGCAATCTGCCCAAAAAAGTGGTGCTGAGCCTGTCACCATAGCAGATTACGGCTCCCAAGCCATAATCTGCAGATCAATAAGTCTGACATTTCCTGAAGATGCTGTGATCGCTGAAGAAGGTGGACAGCAATTTCAGGAATTAATTACGGATGTACAGCAGCAGGAAATCGCAGAATTAATCAGCCAGGTACTTGGAGAAAGCATTGATCGGGATACTGTGACACATTGGTTGGATTATGGGCGAGATCGCCAGGCTTCACGCACCTGGGTTATTGATCCTATTGATGGGACCAAGGGGTTTATCGCCTTACGGAATTATGCGATTGCGGTGGGTATCCTTGAGGATGGTGTACCAGTGGCCGGTCTTATGGGCACACCGGGTTATGCGGGAATGGCTGGCGGGGCGCTCTTTTATGCCCAGGACAAACAAGCCTGCATTCAACCCCTCTCCGGTGGGGTGTCGCGCCTCATAAAAGCTTCAAATCGTACTAAACCCGAATCGCTTATTGTTGTGGAAAGTGTTGAGAAATCTCATACCAGCCATGACACAACGGGTGAGGTGCTTCAAGGCGCGGGAATCTCTGGTGCGCGTATCCAACGTCTGGATAGTCAGGAGAAATACTGCCTGGTGGCTTGTGGTGATGCCGATGCTTATATGCGTTTCCCCCCCAGAGGTGGGGCCTATGGACATAAAATCTGGGATCATGCTGCGGGCGTAGCCATTGCGCAGGCCGCTGGAAGTCTGGCAACAGATATAGACGGTTCAACCCTGGATTTCTCACTGGGGAAAATTCTTGAGAAAAATAGAGGGATGATCGTTGCAAATCCCTATATTCATGAGCGGCTGGTTCAGGCAGTAAGCCAGATGGAGCTTTGAGTCTAAGGCCAAAATACTCCGTAAATATTTACGGAGTATTCTCGTCATCCGCTTGGGAGGCAGGTTTCCCGATAATTATTACCGATATAGCGCTGCCAGGAATTATCGCTGAGGTTACGGTTGGCGACCTCACAGGCCTGATCGTGCCAGGAGGTGTAGCTTACATCCCAAATCATAATGCGGTCTCTGGCATTATCACTTCCAGAAACCAGTCTTAGACCGTCAGGGCTGAAAACCACAGTTTTGACCCATCCTGTGTGCGCTTGAAAGGGCTGCCCCATGCGCTGCTGAAAACGTATATCCCACAATTGTACGCTGTTATCCCATCCGCCAGAGGCCAGGGTTTTACCGTCAGGGCTAAACGACAGGCTGGCGACCGTCCAGCTATGCCCTGTCAGAGGCTGACCGAAAGGTTCGCCGGTGACAGCATCCCACAGACGAATAGTGCTATCACGACTCCCAGAAGCCAGAAGTGTACCATCAGGGCTAAAAGCTACAGCCATAACCCAGCTTTCATGACCTATAAGGGGTTCACCAATTTGTACGCCTTGCTTCACATCCCACAGGCGTACTGTACCATCGCGACTGGCAGAGGCTAATCGGGTGCCATCAGGACTGAAGGCGACCGCGAAAACATTGTTTTCGTGACCTAAAAGAGGCTCACCACTGGGCTCACCTGTTTCTACGTTCCATAGTCGAATCGTCCTGTCACTGCTGGCAGAAGCCAGTAGTGTGCCATCAGGACTGAAAGCAATACTGGTAACCGCTGCTTCGTGTCTGCTTAGGGGTGAGCTTACGATTTCCCCGCTTGCAACATCCCAAATCAAGATGGTGCTATCCTCGCTGGCAGAAGCCAGAAGCGTTCCATCAGGATTGAAGGCCACTGAATTAACGAAGTTTGTGTGGCCTGTAAGGGGTCTTCCTATAGGTGTATAGTCTGCCGTTTTCCAGAAACGTATATCACCGTTTAATCCCCCGGTCACTAAAATGTCGCCATTAGGGCTAAAAGCGGTGCTCAAGGCGGCACGCCCTTCTTCGTGGAGGGCCCGCCCCAGGCGCTGTGTTCTGGCAATATCCCAGAAGATGACCTTATGATCGTTACCTGCTGAGGCGAGTGTTTGCCCATCAGGGCTGATAGCAACAGCATTTATGAAATTTGCATGGCCGGTGAAGGGTTTCTCAACAGGCTGTCGAGTAGCAACATCCCATAAGCGTATGGTTTTATCCTGGCTGGCGCTGACCAGCATCTTCCCGTCAGGTGTAAACTGAATGCTGGTCACCCAGTTCTCATGCCCCAGGATAGGTTCACCGATAGGTTCGCCTGTTTCGACATCCCATACTCTTATCGTAGAATCACCGCCTGCTGAGGCGATCAGCATGCCGTCAGGGCTAAAAGCCATGCTGTGAACATGTGCGTCATGACCGGTAAGAGGTTCACCGATAAGTTCACCTGTTTCAAAATCCCATAGGCGAAGGGTCTTATCACCTGCAGCAGAGGCTAAAATTGTCCCGTCCGGGCTGATTTTGACATTAAACACCCAGTCGGTGTGACCTATCAGGGGGTCTCTGATTTCTTCCCCTGTCTCAATATCCCAGAAGCGAATAGTATTATCGTGACTGCCGGAAACCAGAGTGTGTCCATCAGGGCTAAAGGCTAGCGTGCGGACAATATCCTCATGCCCCACAAGCGGCACACCTGCAAACGTCTTGGTCTGTAAATCCCACAACCAGATTTGATGATTCCGCCCACCAAGCGCCAGAAGTGTGCCTGATGGGTTAAACGCGAGGCTTTCAATCCCCTCTTCACTGGTTACAATCGGTTGGCCAATGGCCTGATGAGACTGAACATCCCATAAAATGACGTTCTCTTCCAGGCCAGCTGAGGCCACAACCTGCCCATCAGGGCTAAAGTCAACTGATCGTAATGCCTGTGTGTGTCCATGCAAAAAAGTAATCAGGTGCGGGCTGGTTTCGAGAACTTCGATCAGACTCCCCCGCACTTCGCTGCCCGCGCTATCTGCTTCGTCTGCCACACGGTTCGCCTCCAGGCTGAGCAGAATAGCTTCGTCCAGGCCGGCCTGAATGTGATTTAAAGACTGCGCTGCCAGTTGACGTGATAAGGCAATTTGGGCCTGGTGGTCAGCGCGGTCACGTTCTGATTGCGCCAGTGCTAACGCCGTTTGGGCAGCCTGATATTGTGTAAATGCGATGATTGCCAGCGCAATAGAAATCACTAAAGCCAGAATCATCGCACTCAACAGGTTACGCTGGCGCTGGTTGGCGGCCTTCCGACTGGCGTAAATATACTGTGATTGTAATGGTGTGGGGTCCGGGTCGTTGTTCGCGCTTTCGATGAGCCACTGCTCTGCTTCCTGTAAATCTGCGCCATGTAACAGAAAACCTGGATTGTGGTTGCGTTGTTCCCATTCGAGAGCTTTAACAGTAAGTCGGGTGTGTATCCGAACATGAACCAGATTGGTGTCCATTGCTCGAATAAGTGATTGGAAGGCTTGATCGAACTCGTCACTGTCGCGGAAGAAAATCCAGTTGTGTGAAGCTAATGCGTCATGTACACGCTGACCATTATCCACCTCTTGTCGTAGCACAGGGATAAGACGCTTT
>JBGSXK010000417.1:0-3367 GCA_041751455.1 Anaerolineae bacterium | reverse complement strand
CGGAGAAGCGCCGCAGCAGCTATGATTATCAGAATGATCTCCTGAATCTGACTGCTATGCGCGGGTTAAAAGGCATAAAAAGCAGCAAAACCAGCCGACCAAAACCTGAAAGCATCAATTCGCCCTCGTGAGCCAATCATCATACAATAGCATTGTTCGTTTTGTATGCTCTGGAGACACTGGTTTCATGCGGCGGTGGTATCTTCTTCTCATCGTGCTTCTGGCGGCCTGTGGCGCTCCCTTACCCACACCTACGCCTTATATCCCTACCCAGACACCTCATGGCGCGGTCGTACCTACCCGTGTGACACCTGCTTTCACCCGGACACCAGAAGTCACTCTCACTTCTACCCCTACCCTATCACCATCGCCCACACGAACACTCTCCCCTACCCCAACAGTGACTCCCTCGCACACCTTCACACCTTCCCCTATACCGCCCCTTGAGGAGCAAAACATCCGCTATGGGGATACCATCACAGGAACCATTGATCACGATTACCCGACTTTACGCTATCAGTTCATCGCTCAGGAAGGCGAAACAATCACCATTGCTCTCAATAACACAAGCGGCAGCCTCGACCCACTGCTGATTCTGCTCGACCCGCAGGGGCAGGAGATCAATCGCAATGATGACACCCGTAACGGCATGCGCGACTCGCTGTTGTCCGAGATCCCATTACCCGTAGAAGGTGTTTATACTATCATCGCAACACGTTATGCCGAAGCCGCTGGCACCACACAAGGAGAGTTCGCCCTGACTCTTGAACTGCTTCTGCCCGTCCCTTCAGCCTCCCCTATGCCACAAAGCACCCTCAGAGAAGTGGCTTACGGGAATGAATATCACGGGACAATTACCAATGAAAACCCTGAACAGCAGTTCACATTTACAGGGGCACGGGGCGACAGCGTGACGATTGATCTCAGCGCAGGTAGTTCTGATCTTGATCCCCTGCTTATACTGCTCGATAGTAGCAACCGTGAACTTGCCCGTAATGATGACCGTTCACCCCTCACCCGCGATTCCAGGATTGCGGGGTTCTCACTCCCGGCAGCGGGCACCTATACTATCGTCGCCACACGTTATGGCGGCCAGCAAGGTGCGACCAGCGGGGCATTCACCCTGCAACTTGGCCTGACCCAACGCGAATAACGGTATCCAGGCAGATGGGACTATTGGGTGAGGGGGCAAATTCAGCGCAGTGTGCATTGCTTGTTATTCAGCCATTTAACGTTTATGCTGCTCGATAAAGCGGTACCCTACTCCATATTCGTTAATGATATAAACGGGGTGATTGGGTTCCGGTTCGATCTTCCGTCGCAGGTGGGATACATAAATACGCGGATAATGATGCTCAGTCTGGTATTCTTCGCCCCAGACCTGTTCCAGCAGTTGACCAAACGTGAGAACTTCATCAGGATGCGTAATAAACGTCGCCAGCAGCTTGAACTCTGTCGGCGTTAGCTGAATTTCCTGTCCACCTACCCGCACCCGCCGCGCTCCCAGGTTCACCGAAAGATAGTCATCTTCATACACCAACGGCTGTTTGCCCGATGCATCAAAGCCCGCCCTCCGCAGCAGTGCCTTAATACGGGCTTGTAGTTCCAGGCTGCCCAGCGGCTTAATCATGTATTCGTCAGCCCCCAGGTTCAACCCCTGCGCAATTTCCGCTTCATTCACGGCATGACCAGTCATCATCAATACCGGTATATTGGATAGCTGACGGATACGACGGCAAATTTCCAGTCCATCAAGCTCTGGCAGTTCAATATCCAGCATCACCAGATCAGGCTTGTGGAGCCGAAAAAGCTGTAACCCGGTCACGCCTTCTTCTGCGGCGATGACATTATAGCCACTCTGCCGCAGGTCAATTGCCAGCACATGGAGCAAGTCCTTGTCATCATCGATCACTAAAATACAGGCTGCCATCTGTCTTACTCCAATAACAAAAACATAACAGTATTTTCATTGATTGTAACACGCAATAGCTGCATGGTCATGAACCAAGGCTTGTGTTATCCTTAAGCGATTTTATCGTGTTTAAGTCGGATAGTGTTGTGCCGTATCAATCGAGTGGCGGTCGCCGTAATAACGTGCAGCTTGGTGTAGGACGTTCTGTATGGGGCGGTTCTCCGCCACCCCCTATCTCAGAGCGAGCCTTAGACGGCATCCCTGGTTGTATGGCGTGGTTAGCCTTGTTACTGTCTGTCGTTGGAGCCGTTGCCTATCCACGTTTTATCCTCGTTATCGCTGTGCTCCTGGGGCTGTATTCTGCGCTCCGCTTTTTTTTTGCCGGTATCGCTAATGTTCGTGGACTGCGTTACATCAAGGAATGGGAAAGGACTGACTGGTATACAAAATATCAGCAGGCAGCCACCCCGGACTCGTTGGCCTGGGATGAGGTTCACCATGTGGTCATTATCCCGAATTACAAAGAAGACACGGCCACTCTCAAGCAGACACTGGACAACCTCGCCCACCAGTATCAGGCTCAAAAAGGCATGACAGTTGTCCTCGCAATGGAAGCAGGTGAGGCGGGCTGTGTGGAAAAGGCCGAAGCGCTCCAGGCGGAGTATAAAGCCTGGTTCAAGCATCTTTACTACACCGTACATCCACGCGGTTTACCTGGCGAGATGCAGTGTAAATCCGCCAACGAAGCCTGGGCCGCGCGCTGGGTCAAACGCCGGTTGGTGGATGAGCGCGGCTACAATATCGATCATATCCTTGTGACCACAATGGACGCAGATACTTTATGGCACAAAGATTATTTCTATGCACTGACCTACTTATTCGCCACCCATCCTCAGCGTTACCTGCGCTTCTGGCAAGCGCCCATTCGCTATCACACCAACATCTGGGAAATAAGCCCGCCCATGCGCCTGATTAATGCCTATTCGACGGCGTTTGAGCTGGCGTATCTGGCTGCTCCCTGGTGGATTCCCATGCCCATGTCTTCTTACACGCTCAGCCTGCGTTTGCTGGACAGCAGCGGCTACTGGGACCCGGATGTCATTGCCGACGAGTGGCATATGTTCATCAAAGCCTTCTTCGCACGGGATGGCGCGGTGGCGCTGGAGCGAGTTTTCCTGCCATTTTCGGCCTATGCGACCACTGGCGAAACTCTCTGGATATCCATTAAGAATCGTTATCTGCAAACACTGCGCCATGCCTGGGGCAGCAAAGAGGTCGGCTATATCGTTGCTAAAATGCTGGAACATCCTGAAATTCCTTTTGTCCCATCCTTTCATCTGTTCTTTCGTGTGGCCCATGATATCCTGCTGGCAGGCGCGGGCTGGGTCATCCTGACCGTAGGTTCCCAGCTTACCCTGCTGCTGCACCCCGAAATCCTGGCGCAGCTTGCCGAAG
>JBGSXK010000416.1:0-2404 GCA_041751455.1 Anaerolineae bacterium | reverse complement strand
AGAGTTGCCTGTCACCTCAACCACAACGTCGCCCGCCCCACGTGCGAGAAACAACGGTAGTGTCCCGTAAACATACAGGCCTTTGCCGATGTTATGAGGGTTTAACAGCGAACACTGTGCGTCGAAATACCCACCTGCTCCATTCGTATCGGGGTACCGGGCGCGGCAGGTTTCAATCTGTGTCTGTTGGTCAATCGGATTTGTCTCGGTGGAGCGCAGTGAGGTATTAAGCGATGAAGCAACATCCGTTAAAAATCGCTCATCAGGATGCAGATGGGTAAAGTCGTCCCAATTTTGTCCTACAAATCGGAAGTAACCACCGATAAGCATAATCAGAACAAGTGCAAGACCCACCAGCACATCCATCCGTGAAAATGGCAGAGTGATAGCGCGAACCGCTGCGGGTTTATTAATCAGACTTACATCAACCATAAATTATCCAGAGTTCACAATTTTCGATGTGCATCATCGTGCCTTTGGCGGCCAGACAAACGGCCTAACATATTACACACATTTTGTCCCATTTCCTCACATCGCTTCGGTGAGTATGGGAGCATAATCAATTCTCATGCATAAAATGGTCAAAGCCCTCAGCACCCAGGCGTGGCACTCGAAACAGCTTATAATCTTCGTCTTCCTGATAGCTCTGACGGTACTGGGCATAACCCTCTGGAAACCAGTGTGTGAGCAGCACTTCAGTTTCATCATCTGCTGTAGCATAAAAAAACAGAATGTCCAGCTCTGGGTCAAAACGATATTCATCTGTACGACGCGAAGCCTCTGCCAGGAAGTCGGGAATACTATCCCGATTAACGATGCCATTGGGCCAATCCGTGCGCCCACCTTCAATGCCCACTGCACGATGATCCCACCAGTAAGGATAGGCGATCATGAAGGCGTTGCCATAACTCCCGTCACTTTCTGCAAAACCACGCAAAATACGCCCAGCTTCCGTATAGGGCAGCGAGGAAATAATATACGATTCGCGATAAGTATTAAAGTACACGTTGCTGTTCTGATTGTGCGCACCCAATATTATCAAAGCCAACAACCCGCCAGAGGCCAAAACCCCTCTGCGCCCTCCTGCCACTCGCATAATAGAATAAACCATCAATGCCAGGGGAAGCGCCGCAATCAGGTAGACCTGGGGCAGTGCGCCGCTGGTACGGGTATGGCTGGGGTTTTCTACCGGGTAGGCAATCGAAAGCGCCGATGGCAGCAACATAATGACCAGTGCTAAAGGAATCAACCAGTCGAACACATCGCGCCGCCTTATCATGCGCGCCAGCCATGCTGCCAGCCCACAGATGAACAGCGCCCCGGTAAACACATCCATGGCCGGGCGGTTGGGTGCGGCGTTGATCCAGGCTACATCCCCCTTCCAGTTGAACATCAGCAGCGTGTTGCGCAGGTTGCTAGTGAGGATGGGTACGTTTCCATTAAAAGCTTCTAGGCGCTCCTGCAGTGTGGCGTTACGCTGCGTGATCGTCCCATCAGGTTGTGTTTCGTGAATGACATCGTCGCCCAATAAACGCCCGGAAGTGCGCCGCCAAAAATCCTCTGGGTATTGCATCGAGTAGCCGAAAAGCGGGACAAATACCACAAAGGCCACGATAACAAGTACTGCTAAATGGAATACATACTGCCCCAGTGACTTCAGACTGCGTGCATTAAACAACACAGCCATTATGATGCCAACCATAATCAGCACAGGCAGCATCCGCACCGCCTGATAGGTATACAGGCCGAAACCCAGCGTTAACCCTGCTGCAATATAGTCGCCACGACGGTTATAGCGCATCGCTCGCGCCAGGAAAATCAGCAATATCCCTGTAATTACTGTCGTCAGGACAATGCGCAGACCCAGACGACTGAGCGCAGTGTGCCAGTAACTTACGGCCACCAGCGCAGCCAGCAGCAGCCCAACGAGATTTGACAGGCGTGGGTCTTCCCCGCTGAGGGCAGCTCGTCCCAACCCGTACATAATAACAATCGCCAGCATTCCTTCCAGCGCAGAGAGTAACTTGAGTGACGTGGCGTTGAAGCCCTGTCCCGGCAATTGTGAAAAGAGCGCCAGCGCGTACATCTGAAAGGGTTCGCGCCCGCCGTTGTTGGCAAAGAACACCTGATGCTGGCCATTGAATACCCGCTGCGCATCCAGGATTTTCTCTACATGATCGCTGGTCATTTCCGGAGGCACACCAGGCAAATCGACCAGACGCAAAGTTGCCCCCAGCACTAAAATGGCTGCCATTGCCCACAATACCCAACTCGTACGCCAGTCAAACCTGGCAAGATGTAACCGTAAGGCATTAATCGATGGATGCAAGCCCCACCCTGACGGTGCAAACGCTCCTACCCACAGCACAATACTCACCAGCCATGACCAGAAACCGATGAAAGT
>JBGSXK010000415.1:0-6782 GCA_041751455.1 Anaerolineae bacterium | reverse complement strand
CAAATGCGATAACGCCGACCGCCAGTTGCAGCCCACACACCGGCCAGAAGCGCGCCTTAGCCAGCCCCCACGAACGTCTGATGCCGTCTGTTGCCCCCACATCTTCCAGCACGATCACCGGGGCAATAAATGCGCTCGCAGCAATAGCGAAATATACCAGCAGCGCAAAGCCCACAAAACCCACCAGACAGACCACAGTCAAAGCAGAAACCACCGCCAGGGCCACCAGCGCAACATAATACAGAATGTAAGCCGACCCCAACGCCACAAAACGACTGCGAACTACCTCAAAAGCCTCGCCCACCGTCACCTTGCGCCCCAGATGATATTCAGACGACATATAAGCCAGCAGTCCGCCCACAATCACGCCCTGCAAAATCGCGCTGAGGATGCGAAAAACATTCAATACCAGCGTATACTGGGTCAGGGCCTCATTCTGAGCAGCTATAAAACTCGCACTCCCGATGCGATCCGCATAATACTGGTCAATCACTGTCCCGATCAGAAACAGCGGCACGGCCACCACGGCCACTAATCCAGCATACGCCAGAAAATTATCTCGATAAAGACGAAAGGTGCGATCAAGTATTTCCAGAACAGTATAAGTGGATGAAATAGGTTTGGGATTGGTCATTTCCATTAGTAAACCGCCTGTTGCAGTCAGTCATGTGCTTTCATAATAGGCTACTCTGTAAAGATGTGCAATTGATTTAAAAAAGGCACTGTTCCCTCTTTACAGTGCCTTTCCCAAACTATGGACACAGGAAATGTCAGGCCAGCAGCAGATCAGCCATCTTCTCTATCGCATCATCCGCGCTCACCGGGCACGGGCGCTGCTCAGCCGTCTTAGGCTCGGCAAACTGTGGATTGGCCAGCGCGTTATAACACATAATAAACGCCCGGCGGTGCATGTCAGAGTCATTGGGGCCAGAAGCATGGAGCAGGTTGCTGTGAAAGAACAGCACATCCCCCGCCGCCATCTCGCAATATACCCGCTCGAACATCGCTTCAATCTGCTGGATACGGGTGGGGTCAGCCCCCGTCTGGTCGCCCACACTGCCATGCGTCAGGCGGCCAAGCTGGTGCGACCCGCGCAGCACCTGTAGGCAGCCATTCTCGCGTGTGGCCGGGTCAAGCGCGACAAACGCGCTCAGCATACGCGGATAGGCAAAACCCTGGTCATACCAGTACCCATAATCCTGATGCCATTCCCAGCTTCCGCCTGTTTTACTCTCCTTCATCATGACCTTCCCATGAAAGAAAGCGATTTCCTCGCCCATCAGAATCCGCACATTATTCACGACACGCGGGTTTGTGGAAGCCGCCGCCCACAGATCATCCCCCAGTTCATGCCAGATCGCCAACCGTGCCTTTCTGCCGCTGGAATCAGTCCGCCCGCGCACGGTATCAGCTACCCGCTGCCCGCGCTCTACCTCGGCCAGCATCGCCGCCACTTCCCGCTCACGAAACAACGCTCTGACAACGATATAACCGTCCCGCCAGTAATCCTGCACATTTCCATAATCAAGATACATTTGCATAAATCCTTTTCAGTTAGCCTGCCCCGATTCTAGCAGAGATAGCCGCCCTGCTCTCAAAAATTGCAATCATTTTGCAATCCAGCCCGGAACAGGCAAAATTGGCAGGTCAGAAACAACCTTGTCACACTTCAATAAGGATGATGCGAAAATGCCTTCTGTCCAGCCCGGAGAACTAAAACCTTATGGTGCGTTGCCCATCCCCCATATCACGCCGGAGATGCTGGCGCTGGTGCGTACAGGCACCGTCTACAGCCTTGCCGTCGTTTATGCCGAAGGCATTCCCGTGCCAGGGCCGATGGTGCCCTACACCCTCACCCCACGCCTGCGACATGGCGATCTGGCCGACATCACGCCCGCTTCCGCCGCCGCCGAAGCCATCACGATGGCCGCCCACACAGGCACCCATATTGATGCTCTCTGTCATATCGGCGAACATCAGAACCCCGCTGGCCAGCCCGACCCTGATGGCGAAGTCCAGCTCTACGCCGGGGACAACCAGTTCGTGCCCGCCCGCCAGCACGTCACATACCAGGGGCAGACCCATCTAAGCATCGCCGAGATGCCGCCCATCGTCACACGCGCTGTCCTGCTCGATGTAGCCGCTCATAAAGGCATGGACGTGTTGCCCGACAGCTACAGCATCACCGCCGACGACATCCACAGCACCCTCGCCGCCCAGAACACATCGATCACACCCGGCACAGCGGTGCTGATACGGACCGGCTTCCACCAGCACCTGCGCGCTGGCCGCCCTGCCTACAGTCATGCCATCGCCGGGTTAGGATTAGAGGCCGCCCAACTGCTTTTCACCCACGGCATGATCCTGGCCGGGGCGGATAACATGACCGTCGAGGCTTCCCCACCGCCAGATCATCCCGTCCACCGCTTCCTGTTGGTGCATCACGGCGTGACTCACCTGGAAAACCTCTACTTAGAGGAACTCGGCGCGCAGCATATTTATGAGTTTCTGCTCATCGTCACACCGCTTCGTTTGCAGGGCGCGACAGGCTCATGGGTACATCCCATCGCCCTCGCCTGACAAATTGACATAATTTTATGTTTTGAATTAAGCTCATGCTTAAGTTAAACAGGAGTCTTAAGCGCCTCATAACAGATAATTCTTACGGGATTCATGCTTCCGGCGGATAAGACACTCATTGAGTAGCCTTCTACAGAAAACCTGTTTTCTTCTTGGAGGCGCAAAAATAGACTTTTGGCGCAAGACTATGTTATATTAACCCCCCATGGGATGAACCATAACCGCCTTGAAGCGGTATTTACAATGAAAGTTCAACTCATGCTTTATTTTAGTTACTATTAATCTCAGGAGGAATAACATAATGAGAAAATGTTTCCGTTTTCTCAGCCTCGGCCTCATCGCCGTGCTGCTCGGGACTCTGGCAATCGGAGCCGTGGGCGCGCAGGATGAAACCGTGCTGGTGCTGGGTGTAGACCAGGAACCGGAAAGGCTTTCGCCCTTGAATAGTCTCGTGCAGGGCGGCGCGCTGGAGCAGTTCTATGCCCGTAATGTGTGGGATTGGGACACCGAGCGTAATATTTACCCCATCATGGTCGAGGAAATCCCGACCATTGAAAATGGCATGGTCACGGAGAACGAAGCGGGCAATACCGTCGTGACTTACAAGCTGCGCGAAGGGATGCGCTGGTCAGACGGCGAGCCAATCACTTCCGCAGACTGCGAATTCGGCCACCTCGTCTATACCGACTCCTCGACTTCGGCCAATATCGGTCGTGCCGATTACGCGGGCGCAGTCGAATCGTTTGAGGTGATTGACGATCTGACCTTCAACGTCGTCTATGCTCAGCCCTACCCGGATTACGCGTCTAACGAGTTCTCCAATGCGCGCTGCCGCTACCCCAACCACATCCTGCGTCCCATCCTGGAAGCCGATGGCAGCCTCGACCAGACCTCCTACTTCACCGCAGGTGAAGGCGTGGTCGGTTATGGCCCCTACCGTCTCGCCGAATGGGACAAAGGCCAGAGCATCACTTTTGAAAAGAATGAGTTCTGGGATGGTCAGGAACCTGCCATTGATCGCATCATCATCCGTTACATCTTTGAAACGGCACAGATGCGCAACGCAATGGAAACCAGCGAAATTGACCTCACCTATCTCATCGCCGACCCACAGCTTCCCGAATATGAAGCGATTCCCGGCGTGGCCGTCTGGAATGTGCCAGCGGTACTGGCCGACGCGGTATGGGTGAACACGGCTGAACCCGGCCACCCGGCGCTCCACGATGTGCGCGTCCGCGAAGCTATTGCCTACGCCCTGGATCGTCCGGCGATGGCCGACGGCATCATTGGCGCAGGCACACTGGTGCCGCTCTCCTGGTATCCCCCCTCACTGTGGTACGATGGCCATCCCTATCGTGAATACGATGTGGAAAAAGCCAACGCACTGCTCGATGAAGCCGGTTGGGTAGACAGCAACGGCAGTGGCACCCGCGATAAGGACGGTGTGGAACTGGTGCTGCGTTTCTATACCACCACCCGCCAGGATCGCATGGATTATCAGTTGCTCATTCAGGAATACCTCAGTGCGGTAGGCATCGGCACACAGCCCATTCCCACCAGCGCCACCATCCTGTTTGGTAACTTCTCTGCGCGTGGCTTCTTCGCCGCCCACGACTTCGATCTGGCCCTGTTCGCCAACAGTGCCAAGGCGCTCTCTCCTGTCGGCGACCCGGACACCTACTGGTGCACGGCCATCGGCAGCGCAGAGAATCCCGATGGCTTCAACGGCATGTCCTGGTGCAACCCGGAATATGATGAACTTGACGCGCAGATTTCCCGTACCATCGACCCCGAAGAACGGGCAGAACTGGTGCAGCGCGCGCAGGAACTCTTCTACGAAGGGGCATTCTGGCATGGTCTGCACGTACGCCGCAACAACTTTGCGGTCAACGGCGACCGTTGGGATGTTGCCAGCTTCGAGGATATGGGCACACTGACCAATAACTTCTTCCAGAAAGCGGAGTTCTGGCAGCCCGCCATGTAACTCATCTGTAAATCCCAGGGAATGCACAGTGTGCATTCCCTGTTGTTATCCAAGGAATTGAACATGACTCAGTACATCATGCGCCGTCTGTTGCAGGCCATCCCCTTGCTGCTTATCGTCACGGTGCTCATCTACGGGCTGCTGAAAGCAGTGGGCGACCCGTTGGCCCACCTCGCCAACGACCCGCTTGTGCGCGCCGAAGACCGTGCCATCCTGCGCCGCAGCCTGGGCCTGGATGACCCGGTAGCGCTTCAGTTTCTCCACTGGTTAATCGGCGATGACTGGCATCAGCGCGATCTGGATTTTGACGGCGAGCCGGATACCTATGGAGAGCGACGCGGTGTACTGCGGGGCGACTTCGGCGAATCGTTTCGCTTTGGCCGTCCGGTCACTCAGGTGATCGGTGCTGTGCTGCCCAATACCCTTATCCTCGGTGTCACAGCCTATATCGTAACGGTAGTGCTCGGTCTCGGTATCGGTATCTTTGCCGCCTTACGACAATACTCCTTTTTAGACAACTTGATTACCACCATCTCGTTTATTCTCTTTTCAATGCCTATTTTTTTGGTCGCGCTGCTGTCCGTCTTTTTCTTCTCCGTCAAATTTCAGGAGTGGGGGCTGCCCTCGCTGCCCACTGGTGGCATGTACGATGTGCGCGGAGATCGCTCGCTGGATGAGCTGCTTGTCCGCCTGATCCTGCCGGTCTTCAGCCTCGCGGCCATCAGCATCGCCCGCTATACACGCTTTGTCCGCGCCAGTATGCTCGAAGTCATTAATTCCGACTATATCCGTACTGCGCGCGCCAAGGGCCTCAGTGAGCGCCGCATCAATTACGTGCATGGCTTGAAGAACGCTTCACTGCCCGTCATCACCCTCATGGGGCTGGATATCCCCTTTATCCTCAGCGGCGCAGTCGTCACCGAAACCATTTTTGGCTGGCCGGGCATGGGCAAGCTCTTCATCGACAGCCTCACCATCCTCGACCCCCCGGTGCTGATTATTTTTGTGTTAATCACGGCGGTCGCTGTGGTGCTCATGCAGCTCCTCACCGATCTGGTGTACGCCTGGCTTGACCCCCGTATTCATTACAATTAGCGGCTAAGGTACGTAATTTATGGCACAGACAACACTTTCTACCCCCACAACCCGTGTACCCACCCTCGGCACGGAAAAACGCCGATCCGACTCGATCTGGCGCTTGGCGATACGCCGCTTTTTTAAGCATCGCATGGCCGTGTTCGGCCTGCTCCTGCTCGTCAGTGTAGTCCTGTTCATCACAGTGGGCACCCTCTTCTACAGCGAAGCCTATGCCAACCAGACCGCCATTCTGAAAAAGAATAATCCCCCCAGTGCAGAACATCCTCTGGGCACCGATCAGGTCGGGCGCGATATCCTCGCCCGTGCCATCTACGGAGGCCAGATTTCGCTTTTGATCGGCATCTCATCCGTCGTCATCTCGATTGCGGTAGGGAGCATCATCGGGCTGGTGGCCGGGTTCTTCGGCGGCTGGATAGATGCCCTGCTCATGCGGCTGGTCGAGGCACTGCTGGCGATTCCGACCTTGATTCTGCTCCTCGTGCTTTCCAGTGTGCTGACGCGCAACACGGCAACCCTCAATATCCTGGGGCGCGAACTCAGTTCCACCGTCATCATGATTGTGTTCATTATCGGCCTCACCACCTGGATGCCGCTCTCACGTATCGTGCGTTCTCTCGTGCTGACACTCAAAGAGCAGGAATTTATCCTGGCGGCCAGGGCAATTGGCGTAAAAGATCGCCGCATCATCAGCCAGCATGTGCTGCCCAACTGTCTCGCGCCCATTATCGTCTCGGCCACACTCGGCATCGGCACGGCCATCATCACCGAAGCCTATCTCAGCTTCCTCGGCTTTGGCGTACTGCCCCCCACCGCCACCTGGGGCAACATTCTTTCCCCGGCTAAGGACATGATCGGGACAGTATGGTGGATGTGGATGGTGCCGGGCGCGCTCATCGTGGCGACGGTCCTGGCAATCAATTTCATAGGCGATGGCCTGCGCGACGCATTCGACCCGCGCAGCACCAAGTAACGCTTCCTCGCGGCAGGCATCCTGAGCTATCCTCTACGTGTTCAGGATGCCCCGCTTTGCACGATGGTAAAGCGCTTTTTCAGCTTGAGAAAAGGCGCTTCATACCATCGGTAAGAGACATACGCCAGCAGCAGCGATAATCCTATCGTC
>JBGSXK010000414.1:0-8535 GCA_041751455.1 Anaerolineae bacterium | reverse complement strand
GACGGAAGCAGCCCAGGCGGTGCTGCGTCACAGCTTCGAAACGCTCAAACTGCCGCATGTAGTAGCGATCTGTCCCCCAGAGAACCGGGTTGGGTTACAGGTGCTGCACAATATTGGCCTTAAATTCGAGCGGCGCGCACGCGCTTACAACGACATCCTGCCGCTGTACAGACTGGAAGCAGGCCGCTACCAGCCCGACCTCACTGCTGAGTATACTGTTGATATGAGCGATGACGCATAAGAGCAGCGTTAAAGCGCCCTTATGCAAAAAAAGGAAATGTAATGTTTGCCTCGCGCCTGTTCCGCTTTCTGTTCTGGCTCATTTTGCTGGCCATGCTTGTACTGGTAGGAATCAGCCTGCTGACCGACGCCACACCCGCCGATGATGCTGCTGTCAGCGCCACGCAGGTGGAGCAAACCATACAGGCCGCGGTAGACCAGCGCCTGACAGCGGTCGCCGCTCAATCCAGTGCCACACCCTTCCCCGACATCGAGGCGACGGTGCAGTTTCGTCTGACGGCTACCCCCACACCTGTTCCAGAGATTGGCGCGGTAGAGAGCATCACTGGGGGCATCTGGTCATTTCTGCGCAGCATATGGAATCTGTTCGCCTTCGGCGGCATCTGGTTGCAAATCTGCTGCTGTTTGCTCATCCCCGGCAGCATCCTGCTGCTGTTCATCAACGACACCCGCCCCCGGAGGTAGTGCCGTTAGCCTTCATTCTGCTTCTGCGCAACTTCCTGCTGGCGCATAGGCATACTATCAATCAGGCTCAAAAGCGCCTTCGCTTCAATGGGGTGACTCTGGCGCAATTTCACGCCACCATCCTTGCCAATCAACAGCACAGTAAATTCGTTGTCGGAGATTTCATGTGTCTGGCGGATTGCCTTAGCATCGCCGGAATCAACCTCGACACTGCCGGCGTAACTCGGTGCAGCCTCGAACAGCGTAAAAGTCAGCAGGTCGCGTTCTGCCATTTCTAATGCATGACCTTCCAGCGCGACCTGCTGCTGCTGGTAAACCTCATGCTCTGGGGCAGGCGCAAAAAACAGCAGCAGACGGTGCTGCCCCTGGTATGCCTTCAGGTCCAGTTTCTTATCTGCCGTACGCTCACTTTCATATTGCGCCGGATCGTGCTTGGCGAAATCGTACTCCTCCATTTCAGACCTCCTTAGAGTGCAACAAAAGTCGCCTTGTTTATTTCAATCAGGATAACAGACAAAGGTAAGAGGCAGCACGTAAAAAAATGAGACGAAAATGAAATCAATCTATAGACAGGGACATTATTTCCTGCTACAATACGCGCATTATGATGTACTTCGGCTACCATATCACCCTCACCTTGAGTATGATTTCGTCCAGCAATGGGCGCACCGTCATTAAACGCGCCTGTTGACCGAAGTATAACAATTTTGTAATGTACGCGGCTGTGGGCGCACCTGCTCACAGCCGCTTTTGATTCGGCGTTCCAATGAGGTGCTGTGGCAGGTTTGCGCCGGGCACAGCCTCCTAAAAGTTCAATTCACGGAGGAACACATGCACATCATTAACGTCAACAACATTACCATTAACCATGCTGGCCGCCTGATCTTCAAAGACCTTACCTGGGCCATTGGCGATCGTGATCGGACAGGCATGGTCGGGCCGAACGGCGCGGGTAAAAGCAGCCTGCTCAAGGCCATTATCGGCGAGGTGCAGCCCGACACGGGCAGTATCACGCGGCTGCGCGGCACAACTATTGGCTACCTGCCCCAAATTGCCGAACTGCCACCCGGACGCAGGTTAATCGACGAAGCGCTTAAGCCACCACCTCATCTGGCCGCTGTTGAGGCGGAGCTGACGCGCATCGAAACGCAGTTGGGCAACCCGGCGGTCTATGATGATGAGCGCAAACTGGCGCGGGTGCTGGAAGCGCAGGAACGCGCCCTGCTGCAATACGAACACCTGGGAGGCCCGCGGCATATCAGTAAAGTACGCGAACTACTGGCGCATCTGGGCTTCGATGAGCACGATTATGACCTGCCTACCGACACGCTTAGCGGCGGGCAGAAAAAGCTGGTGGTGCTGGCACGGCTGGCAGCGGAGATGCCTTCTGTGCTGCTGCTGGACGAGCCAGACAATCACCTTGACCTGATGGCGAAACGCCGCCTAGAGGCATTCATCCGCAATTACCCCGGCGCGGTGGTGATTGTCTCGCATGACCGCTATCTGCTGGATGAAGCCGTCACGCAGATTGTGGAACTGGCCGAAGGTGAGCTGACGGTCTACACAGGTAATTACAGCGCTTACACTACTGAACGTGAGCTGCGCCGTTTGCGCCAGCAGCAGATGTATATCGCCCAGCAAAAACGTGTCCAGCAGATTGAGGAAGCCATTAAAGAGTGGGAACAGAAAGCCCGCAACGACCTCAATGAACGGCACGCGCGACAGGCTGCCAGCCGCCGTAAAATGCTGGCACGTATGGCGTCCAATGGCGAGATGATTGACCGCGTGATTGAGCGCCGTCCGATGGAAGTGCAGCTCGAAGGCTGGCGTGGCAGCAATAAAGCGCTGGAAATCATCGACCTGGGCATGGGTTTTGGCGACGATCTGCTGTTCGTCGGGCTGGATTTACTGGTGCGGCATGGAGAGCGTGTCGGGTTGATTGGCCCGAACGGCGCGGGTAAGTCTGTGCTGTTCCGGCTCATTCTGGGGCAGTACGAACCCCTTGATGGCTGTATTAAGATTGGCCCCAGCACACGTATCGGCTATTACTCGCAGGAACATGAAACGCTGGCGGATTGGCTGGATCGCACCCCGCTGGATCGACTGCGCGACATCAAGCCCATGAGCGAGGGCGAGGCAGTCAATATTCTGCTGAAGTTCCAGCTCAAGTATGACCAGTTACGGATGCCCGTGCGTACTATGAGCGGTGGTGAACGCAGTCGCCTGCAACTGGCCGCGCTGATGCTGGAGCAGCCTAATCTGCTGCTGCTGGACGAGCCGACCAATAACCTGGATATCCCCTCCACCGAGGCGCTGGAAGCCGCGCTGGATGATTTCGAGGGCGCGATTCTGACCATCTCGCATGATCGTTACTTTCTCGATCGTGTTGTCGAAAGGGTCGTCGAGCTGGACAGCAGTCAATTACGTTCGTTTCCCGGCGGTTACACGGAATACCTGCAAGCCATCGGGCGCTGGTTATAGTTATAAGTCACCAACATTGGGTTTCATCAAAAGATACTGAGGGGGCAGGTCTGAGACCTGCCCTTTTACATAAAACACTGCCACTGCTGAAATACCCCTCTAACACTTGAGCTTTCTTACGTTTCATAACAACCCATACAGTGTTATAACAGAACTATAACGCGCGCAAAACCGGAGAGAGCCTATGCTCTGGCAGTCGAACCTGTATGCGGTGCCTTTGCTGGTGGGCGCAGCACTGCTCATCTTCTTCGAGCTGGTCGCCTGGCGGCGCGATTCCACCCTGTCGGTTATGTTGTTTTTTGTCTACGCGCTGTTCTGTGCAGGGCTGATGATCGCTTATGCGCTGGAACTGCTCTCGGCAGATTTACAGGTAATCCTGTTCTGGAAGAAGATTCAGCACATTTTTATCAGCACACCCGTGATCTGGCTGCTGTTCATTATCGTCTATATGGGACAGCGGGACTGGCTCACCCCTCGGCGTTTAATGGCGCTTTTCTTCGTCCCTGTCTGCCAGATGATCGCAGCCTGGACGAATGAATATCATGGCCTGTACTGGACGAGTGTGGGCACGCAGCAGGCCGCCGGGGGGTTGACCGTCTTCCAGCGCACCTATGGCGTGTTGTTTTATGTGGGCATCGGTTATCTTTATTTTATCACCGCGCTGTCGATACTGGTCATGGTATGGACTCTCATCCGTTCGCGCGCGACCTACCACGATCAGATTGGCCTGCTGTTAGCAGGAGTCAGCCTGCCTGCCCTCAGCAATATACCTACGCTTATGGGACTGACCCACGCGCTGCACTTCGATTTCACACCACTCGGCTTTGCGCTCGCCTGCCTGCCCATCGGCCTTAATCTCTACCGTCAAAATATGTTCGACGTTGTTCCCTCGGCCTATCGTCAAGTGATTCACAGCATGAGCGACGCAGTAATTGTCCTCAATGTCGAAAATACCCTCATTGATGCCAATCCTGCCGCAGAAGCCCTGCTGCAGAAGCCCTCGGCACAGATCATCGGCCAACCCGCGCGAGCAGTCTTCGCCGCTGCGCCAGAGTTTCTTAAGCGGTATGAAGATGCCACCGAGTCACTGGATGAGGTGGTTTTCGGCATGGGTAGACTGCAACGTTATTTTGACATGCGCATTTCCGGCCTCTATAACCGGGGAGGCAAACTCACAGGACGTGTGGTGGTACTGCGTGATGTCACCGAGCGCAAACAGGCTGAGGAAACCATCCGGCAGGCCGCCCATGAACTGGAAGAACGTAACGATGAACTCAACGCTTTCAGCCACACTGTCGCCCATGATCTCCGTGCGCCATTGGGCATCATGATGGGATATGTCAGCGTTTTACAGCACGAGGATGGTCTCTCACCCGCTGCGCACAAGTACCTGGGCAGCATGGAAAAAGCCGCGCTGCGTATGGACAATATGATTACCGGGCTGCTGCTGCTTTCGCGGGTACGTAACATCAGCGAGGTGGTGACCGCTGTCGATATGACCCAGGCAGCCCAGGCCGCACTTGAGCGTTTTCATAAACAGGTGGAGGAACGCAGCATTCATGTCGAGATCACACCCGACATGCCGCGCGCGCTAGGACATGATGTGTGGATAGAAGAAGCCTTTGCTAATCTGATTGGTAACGCAGTGAAGTACATTGGGCGAGATAACCCCGCCCCTTGCATTACAGTACGTGGGCTACGCCAGGGCGAATGGATACGTTATGAAGTCGAGGATAACGGCCTGGGTATCAGCGAGGACGACCAGCAAAAGCTGTTTGAGATGTTTGCCCGTTTTCATCGGGACGAGGCGACGGGTGCAGGGCTGGGACTTTCGATCCTGCTGCGTATCATCACCCGGCTAAAAGGCGAGGTGGGGGTAGAGAGTGTCCTCGGCGCGGGCAGCACCTTCTGGTTTACACTGCCCGCTGCCGGTCACAATCATCAGAACTCATAATAGGGATCATCGTTTTTCAGCTTGCGCTTGATTTTATGCCCATCATCCTTGCCAAAGCTGATGCGCCAACCAAGCATCAACCCCACCCCAACGATGATTACAGCGATCATCAACGGGTTGGGCAGCCACCAGATCACGAAGCTGAGGAAGCCGATCACCGGCCAGACCGGGATGCGTGCCAGCACATCGCCATCACGGCTGAGGAGCGTGGCCACAGGTTTGTGTTTAGTGGGCTGCCCATCGGCCTTCCGTTTTTCGTCATGCTCAGGGTTAAAGTGACACATGAGTTTCTCCTTCTTCGTCTGTCAATAGCAGAACCTGCGATGGTGTTTATGGGAACAGCAGCCCCAACCCCAGCGTGATCATGGTCACCGCCAGAATTAATGCCCCGGCATAGATCAGCAGGATGAAACGGGTGGGCTTATCGCCTTCACGCGGTGGCGCAAAGAAGAACCCTCCCGAAACCAGCAGCGGCGCGGCAAACAACCCGACGCGCACCGCCCACTGCACCCCTTCCGCCAGCGTGGTCGCATCCACCAGAAGCTGACCGATGAGTGCCAGCAGCACCAGCACCCCCGCATGAGCATGTCCGGCACGGTAGAACGTGCGCTGCATGGGTGTGCGGATGATATTATTTCGCCCGACCTGTGACAGCAGGAAGTAACCGCCAAATTCAATTGTCGGGACGGTAACAATCGTTAACCCCAGCATCAGCCGGGCGGCATCACTGATTTCCATATGATACTTCTCCTCACTCATATTCTCAGGCAAATATAACAGGTGGTATATCTATAATAATGTATAAATTTTTATATATAGGTCAAAATTTTTAGCTTTCGTCCGGGAAGTCGCGTTCGATGCGAGTAATCGTCTCTTCCAGCCAGGCAACATACATCACCTCGTACATCTGCCCAAAGCGTAGTGTGGCCTCCCATAACAGGGCATCCACCGTGAGCTGTGGATTCTCATGCGCTATTCGCTGACCTTCTGATGGCATCTGCTGGTACTCCTCGCCCTGCCGCGTGTGCAGATCAAGCTGTAAGCGTAGCTGTGTCAGAATGGCCTGTTTGCCTATAGGCCGCGCGAAAAACAGCTTTAGCAGCAGCGTACTCTTTACCGGGTCTGCTTCGAGTAAAGGCTGCGCCAGCCAGTGATGCAGGTCTTCGCGGCCTGTTTCCGTAATTGTATAGACCCGGCGATCTGGTCGTCCTTCCTGTATCTCGACTTTTGAAGACAGATAGCCACCCTGCTCCAACTGCTTCAGCGTGGTATAAATCTGGCTGAGTTTGGCGTGCCAGAAATAACCCGTGGACGCATTGATAAAATTCTCCAGCTCATAACCTGTCATGGGCTGGTAATTCAAAAATCCAAGCAGTGCATACTTAAGCATATCATCTTTTACATATATAAAGATTTATATATAAGATATACTCTATCTGCTGGATTGTCAAGTGAGTGGCCAATAAGAATTATTAAAATGATCAGGTTTTATAGGTTTATACAATATTGTGAGGCATGGTCGTGCCTGAGGGAAAGCTTTTCAAACAAAACCACATCAAATCCTCACAACGTTCATCACCGGGATTTCCTATAATTGAAGAAAGAGCGCTGTAAAAGAGGTGCTGCATTATGTTGACACGCTTCCGCGAACCTGTGAATGGTTTCACACACTTGCTCGGTGTGGTACTGGGGTTTATCGGCCTGGTCTGGCTGGTGGTGGTTACACGCGACGAAACCGACAAAATGATCTCGATGATCGTTTATGGAATTAGCGTGATTCTGCTCTACAGCGCCAGCACAACCTTTCACCTGGTCAAAGGCTCTGAGCGCACTGTGCTGTTTCTGCGCCGCCTGGATCATGCTGCAATTTATGTCATGATTGCAGGAACCTATACGCCTATTATCTATAATGTGCTGCCCGGCATGTGGCGCTGGCACATGCTGCTGCTCATCTGGGGACTGGCAGTGACAGGTATTGTATATAAGCTGCTGTTTCTGCGCGGTAACCGCAATCATCTTTCGACCCTGCTTTACGTGGCGATGGGCTGGCTAGCGGTGTTCGTGCTGCCACACGCCTTCCATCTGCTGCCCTCCGGGGCACTGGCGTTGATCTTCGCCGGGGGCGCAGTCTATTCTGTAGGCGCGGTGGTGTTCGCACTGGAAAAGCCCAATTTTCATCGCTGGTTCGGCCATCATGAATTATGGCATCTGTTCGTGCTGGGTGGCAGCGCACTTCACTTCACAGCGATTTTGCTATATGTGGTATGAGCAGGGCTTTCAGGTATCAGGCGGAAATGGATGGGTAATACCATCCATTTCTGTGAAGTTTGCTTACCTTACGCAAAAAATCCCGACGCCGCGATGATTTCCTGCGCAGGCATAAAGGTGGTCTCTACCACGGTTTTCCCGGTGCGCCGCAGGTAGGCCTGTACCACATGATAGCCGATAGCATAGCCTGCGTAATCCGGCACCCCTACTTCTGGCAGACCCATCTGCCGAGCGATAGCATCACCAAAGATATAACTGCGCACCACATCAAAGCCACCCTTTTCCAGTGCGCTGCCGATAATTTCGCGGCTTTCTTCCAGCCTTGAGTGATCGAAATCGGTTATATAGAAGCCCAGCACATCTTCACCATACAGCTCAGCCGCAAAGGACTCGGCCAGTCCTTCCCCAATGATGTAATTGCCAACTGAGGCGATCATTGGCGAAGCAGGCATCGCCGCGCTGAGGATGTTGTGATGCAGTTCATGCACCGACGCACCTTGAAGATAGCGCAGGTTAGCCTCTGTGGGATCACTGTATGTCACCATAATGTAACCCGGTATCGCCCCAAAGCCCCCATAACCCCGATCCAGTGCCGCGGGAAGCATAGGGCTGGGCTGTGTCAGCATCAGCGCGAAGTGAATGATTTCTGTTGGGATACGATCTTCATAGGGAGTGAAAGCGCGGCGGCCTGCTTCGAGTGCCTCCGCCGTCTTGTTCCACGCATCAAACTGCTCAAAAAGTTCCAGAGCGGCAGCCGTTTTCTCGCGCCCGCCATTGGCGAACTGCTCTGGCGATATACCCCACTGGCGAAACATCGCCACGGGGTCGCCTCCGCCAAAAACCTGTACTAACCCTGCAAATGGGGCTGCCAGTTCCTTACGGAAGATCGCCTCGCGCTTATCTGCGTCCGGGGTAGCCAGCAGACGGTGGTAGATCTCTCCGGTATCGATCATGTTAAAATTCATCATGTGTTCCCTCTCGTTCTATATTGCTATGATTTCAGGCTGCCGGGCTGCTGGTCTTCGCCATCCAGAATCGACATCCAGAAAGCAGTCTAAGGTCTGACGTTACGTCAGGCTCAAGCCCTTATTTGTACAGATTTTGTTAAAACTGGCAGATGTAAGTTT
>JBGSXK010000413.1:0-2453 GCA_041751455.1 Anaerolineae bacterium | reverse complement strand
CTCAGCGCCAACCTGACCCACGACCGGATGACGGGTCATGGGTTTGCGGTAGGGGCGGTGCTGGGTTATTGGGTGATCTGGCTGGCGCTGACTGGGCTGGTACTGGTGACCAGCGCTGATCAGTTTGAACTGGCTGAGATTCTTACTGTACTGGCGATTCCAGTGCTGCTGCCAGGGTTGAGTGGATATGCTTTCTTCCGGCTGGCCGAGCGCCTGGCACATCGTTAATTTTGACCTCACCCGGTAGGTTTCGGTCGCCCCTCTACCAGCAGCGCCGCTAACAGTGCGCTGAGCCAGGCCAGCACCGCCCCGATTATGGCAATTAAACGGAAAGTATCGACAAAGGCGAGTTTAATAGCCTCCGTGATCTGCTCGGTTTGTCCGGCAGGCAGCCCAGGTGGAGGTTGGGCATCGCCCAGTTTACGGGCTTCGTTTTCCAGTATCACGCGCGCTTCTGCCGGGAGTTCAACTGACTGGGTGCGGGTTTGAAGCGTGCTGCTGAACCATACCATCGCCAGCCCTCCAGCCACGGCGACTCCCAGCACTCCGGCGGTACGGGCAACAGCATTATTGATGCCAGAGGCGGTGCCCGTACTTTCAGCCGGGGCAGACCCCATTACGGCGGTGGTCAGCGGAGCCACCGTAATGCCCATGCCGATCCCTGTGATCAGCACTGCCGGAAAATAGGCCGTCCAGTAATCCTGTGGGCCTCTGGTGAGGGTGGGGAGCGCGAACAGGAAGAATCCCACCCCGGCGATTGCTGGCCCTATCACCAGGGGCAGCCGTGCGCCCACCCTGTCTACGAGGCCACCTGCCCAGCGAGACATAAGGGTGAGCAAGATGCCAAACGGCAGGAAGGCGGTGCCCGCGACTTCCTGCGGGTAATCCTGAATCTGCACCAGATTGAGGATGAAGAAGAACGGAACAATGCGCAGTGCGGCATACAGGAAGAAGGTCAGCAGGTTGGTGCCGCTAAAGGTGCGTGAGAGGAACAGGCGCAGCGGTACCATCGGGTGATCGCTGCGGGCCTCTACGATGGCAAAAGCCGCCAGCGCCAGCAATCCGCCCACCAGAGCAACCATGATGCGAGGATCACTCAGCCCTGCGCCGGGCGCTTCCAGCAGGGCGTAAGTCAGACCGGCCAGCCCCAATGTCGCCAGCAGAGCGCCCGGATAATCCAATTGTGCCGGGGCGGTTTCGTCACGGCTTTCCGGCACATGAGTGAGCGCGACCAGCGCCAACAGCGCCAGAGGGAGGTTGATAAAAAAGACCGCACGCCATAAGCCCTGCCCGGCCAGCAGCCCTCCCAATACCGGCCCCATCAGGGTGGTGAGAGTGCTGAAAGTAGACCATGTTCCAATGGCACGCCCACGTTTCTCTCTGGGGAAAGTGGCGGAGAGAAGCGATAGACTGCCGGGCACCATAAGCGCGCCGCCGATGCCCTGCACCGCCCGCGCCAGAACGAGCAGTCCCCCAGTAGGCGCAAGGCCGCAGAGCAGCGACGCGGCTGTAAAGATGATGATCCCTGAGGAGAAAATACGTTTGCGACCGTAATGGTCGCCCAGCGAACCGCCGACCAGAATCAGAGCGGCCAGGAAAAGGGCATAGATGTTGATGATCCAGAAGAGCTGGCTGCTGGTCATGTTAAGATCGCTTTGCAGTGCCGGGGAGGCCACATCCAGGGCTGTGCTGTCAATAAAGGCCATGCTGGATGCCAGGATGGTTGCCAGCAGCACCCAACGCTCGGTGGGAGATGGCGGGTTGGCAGCAGAGGTGAGCATGATGCATTCCTTCTCTACAAAACGTGGCAGACGATAGCCTAAAAACAGGGCCTATGCAAAAGCCCACCTGTAATACTACGATCGGGTTTGACTGCCTTCCTGCACATCGTTATACTTACGCCACTTTCGCTGGTAAGCTGATGAGGATTGGAAGATGGCAGAAGCACCTATTGATATGGAACTGCTGGAGCTTTTGCGCTGCCCGGTGGCGGTGCATTTTAAAGATCGGGGCGACGACCCCGGACGGTTGGAACTATATAAGGATACATGGCTGGTATGCGCGGATTCCGGTTACAAGTACCCAATTCGCAATGGGATTCCTGTCATGCTGGTGGACGAAGGTGAGAAGTGGAAAGATACCGTACTGGATGATCTGCCTGTGCCTCCACCTGAAGCATAACGTGTGCATCACAGCCCTGACCTCTCCGACAGGGCTGTTTTTTTCTGTTTTGTGACTTGCTTGACAAACTTGACAAAACTCTATAATCTCTAGCTAATGTTAGCGCTAACCTGAGCGGTACGACGCGGCGATCTTCGCGCCAAAATAGATAATTTAGTTTTAAATAATTCTGTAGAGAATGTTTTTGGGGTCATTAAGCGGTGCCGAGGCCAAAAGATCGAGTTACGATTGCGGACGTGGCAGAAAAAGCAGATGTGTCGATGATGACCGTC
>JBGSXK010000412.1:0-3164 GCA_041751455.1 Anaerolineae bacterium | reverse complement strand
CGACTCGTAACTTACCGCAAAACGCTGTATCTTTGTGGTGAAAAACACGGGGGTGAGATATGCGTTTAGGCCTGATGCTCGGTTACTCTGGTAAGAAGATTGACCTGCCGCTGGCGCTGGTGCAGGAGGCGGATCGACTCGGCTATCATGCGGTATGGACTTCGGAAGCGTGGGGGTCGGACGCGATCACACCGCTGGCATGGCTGGGCGCGCAAACCCGCAATATCCGCCTCGGCACGGCCATCATGCAGATGTCTGCCCGCACGCCGGCGATGACCGCGATGACGGCGATGACGCTTGACCAGCTTTCCGGTGGGCGTTTTCTGCTCGGCCTCGGCCTCTCAGGGCCACAGGTCATCGAGGGTTGGCATGGGCAGGCCTATGGCAAACCGCTGGGGCGCACCCGCGAATACATCAGCATCCTGCGGCACATCTTCGCTCGTAAAAGCACACTGGAACACCATGGCGACCATTACCAGATTCCCTATCGCGGGGAGGATGCATCCGGTTTGGGCAAACCACTCAAAAGCATCCTGCATGGCCGTGCGGATATGCCCATTTACCTGGCGGCTATTGGCCCTAAAAACGTGTCTCTGGCGGCGGAAATCGCCGATGGCTGGCTGCCGATCTTCTTCTCGCCAGAGCGTTATGACACCACTTTCCGCAAACCTGTTGAGGCCGGGCTGGCGCAGGCAGGCAAAACACTGGACGGTTTCGATATCGCACCGACTGTCTCAGTCGCTATTGATGATGACCTGGAAACCTGCTGGAATCAGTTCAAGCCGGTGCTGGCGCTGTATATCGGCGGCATGGGCGCGCGCGATAAAAACTTTTATTTCGACCTCGCCTGCCGTTATGGCTATGAGGCTGCCGCCAACGAGATTCAGGACCTGTATCTCAGCGGCAGACAGTTCGACGCGGTAAGCCGGGTGCCCAATGCGCTGGTCGATGAAGTGACATTGTGCGGCCCGCAGGCGCGCATCAGGGAACGGCTGGCACTGTGGCAGAACAGCCCGGTGACAACACTGAACGCGACAGTCTACGATCTGCCTACGCTGCGCGCCCTGGCGGAGCTGGTGTTGTAAATGGTAAGCGTGAGCCAGTCCATCCCGCCAGTTGTGGAAGTATGTTCTTGTACGCTGTTTTTGTAAAACATGCGTATTGTTTTCGCTCATGAGCATAGACAAGGATTCCATTATGAAGTTGTCAGCAGAACAACGTGAAGAACTACTCAAAACATTGAAAGCCCGTTTTGAGAAAAACATGAACCGCCATAAAGGTCTTGAATGGGATAAAGTACAGGCAAAGCTGGAAGCGAATGCTGAAAAACTGTGGCCACTCCATGAAATGGAAAGAACTGGCGGTGAGCCAGACGTTGTGGGTCATGATGAAAAGACGGGCGAATACATTTTTTATGATTGTTCAATGGAAAGCCCTGAAGGCCGCAGAAGCATCTGTTATGACCGTGAATCGCTTGAAGCGAGGAAAGCAAACAAACCAAAAGACAGCGCTATAAATATGGCGGCTGACATAGGCATTGAGGTTTTAACGGAAGAACAATATCGAGAATTGCAGAAACTTGGAACTTTCGATACGAAAACATCGAGCTGGATAAAAACACCTGCTGATATTCGAGAACGCGGCGGCGCTCTCTTTGCTGATTACCGTTACGGTCATGTCTTCGTGTATCACAACGGTGCAGACTCTTATTATGCCGCCAGAGGATTCCGAGGCTCGCTAAGGGTCTAAATTTTGCACGCTAAATTTGAAAAGGCTTCCACACCCTGGGCATTCATAGGTTACAATCATCTGTATCAGGAGAAGGTAATTGGATAGCTTGTCGTTTACCCAGGAGGGCCTTTTCGTACCTCATCAGTCAATTCTTCACCACGACCAAAAGCGTAAGTTAAATTGGTGCAACGTTCTTGTGGCTGTTTGCGTAAATTAACATAATCACTACGGAGAGAAAACGCATGAATGACATCCGATTACAGGCCACAATGATTATCTGGGGAGCAGTGGCGGCGATACTTATCTTTGTCGCAGGGGACAACATTGTACCTCTGGCGTTCCTGCTGGGCGGGGCCGCCACCGTCAGCACGGCAGTGATCTGGGACACGGCCAGCAAAGCGATGGCGCACGGGGCGCAGACCTTGGACGAGAGCACCAAGCATAAGCGCAGTAACCGCACCCAGCGGCTGATCGAAAAACTGGATGAAGACGAAATTGTTGACCTGGAAGACCTGCTGGCTGCACGGCGCGAAGAGCGTTTAGTCGATAGCGAGTGATAAGGAGACACTGTGATGAGCGAAATCAGCAAAGTTATAACCACACTGGGTATCTGGGCGGCCATCGTCGGCATCCTGGTGCTGGGGGATGTCGGCCCGAATAACATGATTTGGGTGACTCTCATTATGGGCGCGGCGGCGGCCATCAGCACCGGGTTTATCTGGGACAATAAGCGCTCTGGCGACAGCGCCGAAGCTGCCAAACACAAGCGCGACAGCCGTGCGCGCCGGCTGGTCGAAAAACTGGATGAAGAGGATATTGTGGAACTGGAAGACCTGCTGGCCGCTCGCCGTGATGATCGCCTGACGTATCGCGCGGAATAACACATGGGAACCCAGGAACACCGCCAGAAAGCTGGTCATGGCCCGATCACGATAGCGATTGTCACCGTGAGCGACAGCCGCACCCCGGAGACCGATAGCAACAAGCAGTATATTGAAGCGCGCATGGCCGAGCTGGGTCATCGGGTCGCTGCTTACCGCCTCATTAAGGATGAACCGGATCAGGTGGGGGCAGTGATCGAGGAACTGTGCGCCCTGCCCGATGTGCAGATCGTGCTGTTCAACGGCGGTACAGGCATCAGCCCGCGTGATACCACCTTTGATGTTGTGAGCCGTTACCTGGAAAAAACATTACCCGGCTTTGGTGAGCTGTTCCGTATGTTGAGCTATCAGGAAGTGGGAGCGGCGGCCATGCTCAGCCGGGCCACGGCAGGAGTCTACCGCAGCACCCTGCTGGTCTCTATGCCCGGCAGCACCAACGCCGTCAAGACCGCACTGGAAAACCTGATTATCCCCGAAATCAATCATCTGGCGTGGGAAATCGTCCGCAAAGGTTGAGGCCATACGTCCGCTGTGCCCCATCCACCCCCAAAC
>JBGSXK010000411.1:0-3157 GCA_041751455.1 Anaerolineae bacterium | reverse complement strand
GTTCCCTATCCTCAATCTGTCGTAGGTTAAGGTTAAGAAGCGGGTATCAGGGTGTGACCAGCCGCAGCGAGTCGAGGATCTGCTGTAATTCCGGCACCAGACGGTTGCCCGTTTCGTCGGCGGTATAGAGATGCAGGGCGGTGAACTGCGGCGCACTGGCCGGGTAGAAAATATCCAGTTGGCCGGAGGGGAACGGCGGCTGCACATTGCCGACCAGACGGTAGCTGCGCCGGAGGGTGCCATCGGGCGCAGTAGCCTCGTCAATCAGAGTCAGCGCCTCGTTCGCCAGCACATAACGCCCGGTGTAATCGTCCACTGCTGTTCGGAAGTCCGCCTCATCCTCTATTGAAGGGCTGTCCCGCAGGATTTCCAGCGCGACATACTGCCGCAAATCGGCATCCTGCCAGATGTGAATAATCCGCTGCTCGTCAGACAGATCATAATAACCCTGCGGCGGAATCAGGTCACGGGGGATATTGATGCTGTACTGCGGCTGTGCGACCCGCTGCGCGCCGGAAAATGGCGTGGGCGCGACAGCCTGCCAGTCGGCAAAGGCCTGCTGTGTACCGGGCACGTCCTGGGTAGGGACAGGCGGCGATGCGGTCAGCGTGGGCAGTACCGCCAGCACCACCAGCACGATGACCAGCAGTACCAACCCACTCCAGCGCGTGCTGCGGCTGTACTGCGGCTCGGCGGGCGTAGGGGTGAGCGGCTGCGCCTGGGTATGGGTCGCCTGCGGCAGTCTGGTGGTCAGCGGCTCCGGCGGCACGGCAGGAATAAACGTCGGGCTGTTATCTTTTTCGATGACCAGCGGTGTCGCCACTTGCAGCGTCTCGCGCAGTGCGCGCGCCATCTCGCCTGCCGAAGGATAACGATCATCGGGGTTTTTGGCCGTCGCCCGGGCAATCACAACATCCAGCGCCGGGCTGACCTCCGGGCGATAAGTCCGGGCAGCAGGCATCGGCTCATTGATGTGTTTCAGCAGCAAAGCCATCGGGGTTTCCGCCTGGAAGGGTTCGCGCCCGGTGACTAACTCGAACAATACCACACCGAGCGAATAGACATCGGAGCGGGCATCCAGCGGAATACCATTGGCCTGTTCAGGACTCATATACGCGGGGGTGCCGATGATGGCGCTGCCGGTCAGGTCACTGCCCAGCACACGCGCAATGCCGAAATCAGTCAGGTAAGCGTTGCCCATGTTATCGAGCATGACGTTACCGGGCTTCAGATCACGGTGGATCACACCTTCACGGTGGGCATGGTCGAGCGCCTGGGCGATCTGCGTGAACGGTTTTTCGAGATCAGCCACCGGGGGCAGGCCGCGCCGGATCAGGTCACGCAGGCTGCCGCCACCCAGGTAGCGCATGACGATATAGGGTACGCCCTCGTCCTTGCCATAATCGTAGATGGGCAGAATGTGCGGGTGTTCCAGGTGTGCGACCACATCCACTTCACGCTCGAAGCGTTCGTAGAAGCCAGGGTCATGCAGCAGATTGCGCGGCAGCACCTTCACCGCCACGATGCGATTCATCGAGGTCTGTCTGGCGCGGTAAACCGTCGCCATGCCTCCCCGCCCGATTTCCTCAATGATTTCGTACTGCCCCAGCGTTTTGCCAATAATCTCGTCTGTCATCGTCCACATGCGTTCTGCTCAATGGTAGAGGCAGGTTCAGACCCTGCCATCTCCTGTTATATGTCAGTAAAGATCAGAGGGCAAGTGAGGCTATTTCCTAGCGCACCAGGTCCATCGCCAGGAAATACAGGCCGCGTGCATAAAGTTCATTGACAAACTGACGATAGATCAGGCTGGAGGCTGCGTAGCGTGGCGTATCCTCCGAAGGCTCGTTGGAAGGCAGAGGGTAGTGTACAGGCACGATTGCCACTGCCCAGCCGGTTGTTTCACTCTCGTAAACATAAGGCACGCCGATGACCGCATCAAGGTCATCGAGATAATCGCTGAACGGCCTCTGTGCCCTTGGGGAGACAAAGGTGCTCAGCCGCGCGGCCACTTCTTCAGCGCCGTGCTGTGCGGCTTCGGGGTTGGCATAGGCCAGCGCGATAATGGCGATCTGGGAGTCCTCTGTACCCACGTCGGCCAGTGCGGCCAGCGCAAACGGGGGCAGTGGGCCGTAATCGCTGATGATTTCACGGTAGACAGCGTCGCCCTGGCCGTTCTGGAACTGCATGATTACGGTCGAATCCGTAAATTCCAGCGGGTTGACAAACTGCACCTGTGCGACGGTTCCTGCGGCATGGAGAGCTTCGGCGATGCTCCCATAATCCAGCGAATCCGCCAGCGAACGCTGTTCGCCCTGCGCGCTGGCGATCATGGCCTCGACCACACCCAGCACGGCGGAGTTCGCCAGCAAAGTCTCGGAGAACACGGCCAGCGGTTCTTTGCGTCCCAGATCTCCGCCGAAGGGATTGCCTAACTCACGGCCAGCAGGGTCAACCCTTGTGCCACTGTCGCAGCCTGCCGGCCCACACCATACCGTAATGCCCTCGATCATGTTCTCGGTAAAATTGCGCGTGCTGTAAGCAGCAGCGATACTGTCCCGGTCGAAACTGCCTTCCAGAACAGTTCCCATCGCAGGCGGATTGCCAAAAATCAGCGCGCGATCAATGTCGAAGAAGCCAAACCCCACCATGCTCGGCATATGCTCAAGATAGAGCAACAGATAATGTAACGGTATCCCGCCAGACAGCCCCATGCTGGCGGCAAACCACTGTGCAGACAGTTCGCTGAGATTTGTGAAATCTTCGGCGGTAGGGGTATCAATCCCACGAACAGCCTCCATTGCGCGATAATCGGCATAGCTCACGAGCGTCAGGCGCAGTTCCGGCACATCGGGCACCAGCGCCAGCAGGCGCACCAGCGGCAGCTCAACCGCGTCCTGCGCCCCCGCTGGCAGCACCAGTATCAGGCCCAGTAAAATCAACAACGTGAAACCCCATCGGCCTCTATTTTGGTTTGTAGACATCTTTACTCCTAACGATAACCCAACGCTCAGGCGATTATATCCCAAAACTTAATTGAGAAATCCCAAAATATAACTTGACGTAACAGGGCTTTTGTGATTATGATATAGTAGCAATAAGAACAGGTCATTGACCACCTCTTCCTTTCAACAGAACTACAATAAACAGGTCATCA
>JBGSXK010000410.1:0-9379 GCA_041751455.1 Anaerolineae bacterium | reverse complement strand
GTTTAGGCCGTACCGGACAACTGAGTACACTGGTTATTTACGGCGGGGCTGCCCTGGGCAACCGCACCCAGGACGAAGCCAATGCTGCACTGGATATGGCGCTGGCGGCGGGCGTGAATCACATTGATGTTGCCCCCACTTATGGCAAGGCCGAGGCTTTAATGGGGCCGTGGCTGGAACAGCATCGTGATAAATTCTTTCTGGGCTGTAAGACCGAGCAGCGCGGGCGTGATGAAGCCTGGAAAGCGCTGGAAACCTCGCTCAAACTGCTCCATACTGATAAGCTCGACCTGCACCAGCTTCATGCCGTCACCAGCATGGACGAGCTGGACCAGGCGACAGGCAAGGGCGGCGCGCTGGAAGTGCTGATCGAGGCGCGTGAGCAGGGCCTGACCCAATGGCTGGGTATTACCGGGCATGGCTGGGAAGCACCGAGTGTGTTCAGCGAAGCGCTGGAACGCTTCGACTTTGATACCGTGATGTTCCCGATCTTCCCCGGTGCCTATGCCAACGCCGATTACCGCCGTGATGCTGAGACACTGCTGCAAAAATGTGTGCAGCGTGATGTAGGGGTGATGATTATCAAGTCTGTTGCCAAGGAAGCCTGGGCAGACCGCCCGCGCAGCTATGACACCTGGTATGAGCCGTATGCCATGCAGGAGAAGATCAATCAGGGGGTGCGTTTCGCGCTGTCACAGCCGGGCGTGACCGCGATTCCGGCGGCGGGGGATGTGCGTTTGCTGCCGCTGGTGCTTCAGGCAGCGGAGAACTTCACGCCGATGCCGCAGGACGAGCAGGAAGCGCTGGTCGAGCAGGCGCGCGATTTACAGCCGTTCTTCGCTTAATCGGCAATACTGACCGCGTTCGGCAGCGGCTTGCCTTCCAGCCCGGCCAGCAGATTGCTGGCGGCCATCTGGGCCATACGGTCACGGGTACGGATGCTGGCGCTGCCGATGTGCGGCACGATCAGGGCATTCGGCAGAGTCAGCAGCGGATCATCGAGCGGAATAGGTTCCGGGTCGGTGACATCCAGCGCCGCCGCGCCGATCACACCATTTTTAAGCGCCTCGTACAGCGCCTTCTGATCGACAATCGGCCCGCGCGCCGTGTTGATGAGGATGGCGCTGTCTTTCATCTGCGCCAGTGTATCCTTGTTGATGAGGCCGCGTGTCTGGTCATTGAGCGGACAGTGGAGCGAGACAAAATCCGCCGTGGTCAGCAGCGTTTCCAGTGTAACGCGCTTGACCCCTGCCTCGTCTGCCTCAGCCTGAGTCAGGCGCGGGCTGTAAGCCACAACCTCCATATCGAACCCGGCAGCACGCCGGGCGACTGCCGCGCCGATGCGCCCCATGCCGATGATGCCCAACCTCGCCCCTGTCAGATCGGCACCCAGTAAGCCCAACGGCTCCCAGGTGCGCCATTGACCTTCGTGGATATAATCTGCGCCTTCGACAATCCGCCGGGCGGAGGCCAGCAGCAGCGCCAGTGTCAGGTCGGCGGTAGCCTCCGTCAGCACACCGGGCGTATTGCCCACCGGGATGCCGCGTTCTGCTGCGGCGCGCACATCAATATTGTCGTAGCCCACGGCCATCTGGCTGATAACCTTCAACTGCTCCCCGGCAGCCTCCATCAACTGCGCGTCGATGCGGTCAGTCAGCAGACACAGAATGCCGTCTACCCCGCGCACCCGCTCTAACAGGGTTGCATAGGGTGGGGGCATCTCGCCTTCCCACAGGTCGGTATCACAGGCGGCTTGAATACGTTCTAAACCCGCCTTGGGGATCATACGGCTGACAAAAACTCTGGGCTTCACTTAATGACCTCGTCCAGGTGCGACTGCGGCGTAAAATGTAAATCCTTATAAAGTATCCATAAATCTTTGAGAGTGCGGGGGACACGGGCAAATGTGCTGTACCGCGAGGGGCGTGTTTCCTCGATATTGGCCGGTAGTTCCGTGGTGGTCAGCCCGACTTGCTGGGCGCGCAGGATCACTTCCGTATCGAAAATCTCACGATCTGTGAGGCAGCGCCGCACCACGGGTACGATAGTCGCCCGGCGGAAGGCTTTCATCCCATGCGTGTCCGACCCGGTAAAGCCGAACATCAGGCGCAAAACCATGTTAAACCCCCACGTAATCAGGCGGCGGTTAAAGGGGCGCTGGTCGTGGGATTGTGGGTGCCGTTTGGAGGCGATCACGATGTCATAATGCCGGAGGCGCTGCCAGGCTTCGTGCAGGAACTGCATATCCCACAGGTCAGCATTGAATACGACGATGCATTCCCCCCGGCTGTGCAGGATACCGCGCCGGATGGCTGCGCCGTAGCTGGCATGGCCGCTGGTAAGGATGACCAGTGTTGCAAAGCGCTCGGCCAGTTGGTGCGCCAGTGCCAGCGTATTATCCTTGCTGCCATTTTCACACAGGATGATTTCATAGGGTTCTCCAAATCCGTGCAGACCCTCGCTGATACCTGTAACCAGTGTTTCCAGCAGAGCCTCTTCGTTGTGGATTGGGATCACGATTGAGAGCAAAATCGCTTATTTCCTCCGACCTCAACCGGGCAGTTGAGTGTGTTTTCAAACCATATTCTAATCTACCTCAAAACGCTGGATAAAGGCAGTCCGATTTTAAAAGGCAGCGGTTGACGCTCTGCTTCAGGCCTCTTTCCTGTGCTTCTGTGCCCTGGCGGTTCAAAATAGAATCGCTTCCTGCTAGGATGAAGCGCGTGGACAGCTTGCAGAGGATAAGAGACAGCGTGATACAGCGACGACAACACGAATGGTGGCCTGCTTTGGGGCTGGTCTATCTCACAGGGATAATGATGGTGTTGGGCATTCGCGCCATGCACATGCACCCGGACGAACAGCTCGCTTACTTTTTCACCCGGCGTGATCTGCCCTTCCTGTGGTGGTATCTGGGCACCCAGGACACCCACCCGCCACTGTGGTTTTCATCGTTCTATCTCATGCGTCACCTGTTTGGCGAAACAGAATTCGTGGCGCGTTTTTACTCTGCTCTCCTGAGTTTTGTGACCGTCTCGCTGGTTTACCAGTTGGGGCGCAGGTGGTTCGGCGCAGCCCGTTACGGCTGGTATGTGATGGCGGCGCTGGGCGTAAATGCGTTCTTTTTGTATCACGCGCTGGAGATGCGCCCCTACGCACTCATCATGCTGCTGGCGACAGCTTCGATGTGGACATTTCAGCGCTGGCTGACGCGCCGCACACCTCGCGCGGCAGTCAGCTACGGCGTGACAGTTGCGGCTATGCTTTATGTGCATTATTTCCTGTTCGTGTTGATTCTCATACAGTGGGTTTACCTGCTGGCAGCCTGGTGGGTTGTCCCCGCTGGCGCTAAACCCGCCTCTACCGTCAGAGCCTCTCTGCTGGTTTTAATCCGACAGGGCATCCTCGCGGGCGGGGTGGCACTGCTGCTGTGGCTGCCCTGGCTGCCCTCGGCATTGAACCAGGTCGCCAACCTGCGGCGGGTAGAGCTGCTGGGTGGCAACCAGCGCGGTGTAGTCGGCGCGGGCACGACGACCGTCACGACTTCGCTTGCGGCGGTGACTGACCTGGCCCACACGGCGACCAACAGCCTCACCCCACTCTACCTCGTTATTTTGCTGGCAGGCATGATTCTGCTGTGGCGGCGGGCGAATTTCTGGCTTGCACTGGCCTGGGCTGTGGGCGCGCCCACGCTGTCATTTGTCCTGAACACCGTCGCCGCCATCTATACCCCCCGTTATGTGCTGTACATGGTTGTTGGGCTGGCGGTGACAGTGGGTGCATCATTGGCCGCGCTGCCCATTGGCCGCTGGCGCTGGCTGCTGGTGAGCTTTGTCGCGCTCAATTTACTGGTCGTGCCGGGTCAGTTCCCGGACCGCACCCCCTACCGTAATCTGTTTCTGCGGATTTCCGCTGCTGCGCAGCCAGGAGATGTCATCTTCTTTGACCAGGCCGATGCCGACAGCCGTTTCCTCCAGTGGCAGGTGCGCCAGTACCTCGTGCGTGATCTGCGCCAGAACCGTGTGACGACAGCAGATGAAGCGCTGGAATATCCGCGTGTGTGGTATGTCACCAACGACTGGTTTAACCCCCAGGTGCGTGCCAACTTTGAGCGCATTGAGGCCTCTCATCCCTTGCAGCAGGTGTATGGCGATTGCACAAGCGCCTGGTGTTACCTGGCTCAACTGCTGGCCGTCCCGGCTGAAAGTGACCCTTGAAATCCGAATCGTAATATAAAATGAGCAAATCCTAAATTGGTTTTATTTGGGCTGTTCGAAATCGGTTACTATGGGTGTTGATCCCTTTAAATTAATTTGGAATGCTGCATGGCATCAGAATTCAGCGCACGTATCTCCTACAAAACCAATCATTCCAGTGCTTTACGCTTCATTCTCTCCCATATCAGCCGTCACCCGGTCTTCGCGTTTATGCTGGTGGCGGGGGCTTTTGGGAATGCGGCACTGGCGGCACTGGTGCCGGGTTTAATCGGCGAGGCATTCAACGCCATTATTGACAGTGGTGATTTGCAGGTAGCGGCCACCCTGTCTTTGGGCATTGTCATCTCGCAGGCGGTGCGGGCTGTCGTGCAGTTCATGCGCAATATCAGTTCCGAGATTTATGCCCAGCGCATCGAGCGCGATGTGCGCGACGAGCTTTATGCCAGCCTGCTGGGCAAGAGCATGTCGTTCCATGATATGCTGCCCGTGGGCGAGATCATGGCGCGTGTCACCAATGATGTGCGCGAGCTGAACCTGATGATGACCCCAGGCGTGAACCTGCTGGTCGGCTCCAGCATGTTTTTACTCATGCCTGTGCTGGCCGCCCCCCTCATCTACCCGGATTTAATCCTCGTGCCATTGGGTTTTCTCCTGGTTCATCTGGTAATTCAGTATCACTTTGTACGGAAACTGCACCCCATCGCGCAGGAAGTGCGCGCCAACTTCGGCCAGATGAACGCCCGCCTGGCCGAATCGCTGGAAGGCTTGCAGGTGGTCAAAGGGGCTGCGCAGGAGAGCGAGGAAGTCGCCCGTTTCAACACCCTGGCTGACCGCGTGCGTGATCGCTTTATCCAGCAGGGCGAACTGGAAGCACGTTATCTGGCAAATCTGACCTTCCCGGTGGCGGTGGTGATCGCGCTGCTTCATGCCATTATGCTCTTTCGTCAGGGCATCCTCAACACAGGCGATATGGTGGCCTTTATATCCCTGATGTACCTGTTTACATTTCCCGTATTTACCACGTTGTTCTCGCTGCCGCGTATCGCCCTGGGTTATGCCAGCGCCGGGCGCATTTTGAATATCATCAATGCCGAAACCGACCTCAGCGAGAATAAGCAGGGGTACAGCGCGCCTATCAAAGGCGAAGTGCGCTTCGAAAACGTGAGCTTTGGCTATACCCCTGAGAAACAAATTCTGCATGATGTATCCTTCACTGTGCAGCCCGGTCAGACTGTCGCCATCGTCGGGCAGACAGGTTCTGGCAAGACGACAGTCACCAAGCTGATTAACCGCATCTATGATGCCACCTCTGGCCGGGTGCTGGTGGATGGGGTCGATGTGCGCGAGTGGAAAATGGAGTCGCTGCGCTCGCAGATCAGCATCATCGAGCAGGACATTTTCCTGTTCAGCCGCACAGTGGCGGAGAATATCAAGTTTGGCAATCAGGAAGCCAGTCAGGAAGACATCGAGGATGCGGCTCGTAAAGCTCAGGCGCACGATTTTATCAGCTCGTTTGCGCAGGGCTATGATACGGTAGTGGGGCAGCGTGGTGTGACCCTCAGCGGTGGTCAGCGTCAGCGTCTGGCTATCGCCCGCGCCTTCCGTACTGACCCGCCTATCTTGATTCTGGACGACAGCACCAGCGCAATTGACAGCGCTACCGAAGACATGATTCAGCAGGCGATCTGGGCAGCCACCGAAGGCCGCACCACGATTCTGATTACACACCGCCTCTCACAGATCCGTTGGGCAGACCATATTGTGGTGCTGCGGCGGGGGCGTGTGGTGGCGCAGGGGTCACATGAGGATTTACTCCAATCCTCAGAGGCTTACCGTCGTATCTTCGCAAGGTACGAAGCCGCCCCCGCCAAAAGCGATAAACTCGCTGCCGGTAAAATGGCAGATTAAGGGGTAATCTTATGGGTATGGCTTTAATGCGCGGTCTCGAAGGCGATAAATATGACCGCCAGTATGATGACAGTTATCTTTTTAAACGCATCTTCAATTATTTTGGGCGTTACCGCCTCCAGGGTATTGGCATTATCGTGGCGTTTCTGGTGCTGGCGGTGGTGGCCGCGCTGCGCCCGGTGCTGGTGGCGGTAGTAGTCACCGCCCTGGCCCAGCCAGATGGCGATTCCACCATCCAATGGATCGTGATTGTGCTGCTCGTTGGCGCGGTGCTGGAATACGCCATGAACTGGATCCGTCGGCGTTACCTGAGCCGGGTGCTGGGCAATGTGGTCGCGCAGATGCGTAAGGATGCCTTCAAAGCCGCGGTGGATCGTGACCTCGCGTTTTATGACGAGAATAAATCCGGCAAGGTCGTCAGCCGTATCACCAGCGACACGCAGGAATTTGGGGATGTGATCCTTGTCAGCAGCGACGTGATTAGCCAGTTAGTGCAGGTTTTTATTATCCTCATCGTCATGGTCAACCAGTCGGTGCTGCTGACGGTGGTGCTGCTGGCAACCACGCCAATGGTGGTGCTGGCCGGGCTGGGCTTCCGGCGCATGGCACGTTATGCCACGCGCCAGGGTTCCCGCGCAATGGCGAACGTCAACGACATGATTCAGGAAAGTGTGACCGGCATCAGCGTGGCGAAGAACTTCCGTAAGGAAGCCATGATCTATGATGAGTTCGTGGCCGTGAACACCCAATCCTATAACATCAACCTGCGCCGGGGTTTTGTGCTGGCGCTGATCTTCCCGGTGTTGAATGTCCTCTCTGGTATTGCGACCTGTATCGTGGTTTATGTGGGCGCGGAACAGGCCTTTGCCGGGACGATCAGCATTGGCGCGTGGTTCCTGTTCGTGCAGGGTGTCGATCGTTTCTGGTTTCCCTTTACCAATCTCGCCGCCTTCTGGAGCCAGTTTCAGCAGGGGCTCAGCGCAACCGAGCGCATCTTCGCCTTGATTGATGCCGATAACACCATCCAGCAGAACAATGATCTGGTGGCTGGTCAGTTGACCGGGCATGTGGTCTTTGAAGATGTGACATTTGGCTACAATGACATCGAGATGGTGCTGAAGCACTTTAATCTCGACATTAAGCCCGGCGAGAGTGTGGCTTTTGTGGGCCACACGGGTGCGGGCAAAAGCACCATCGCCAAGCTGATTACGCGCTTCTACGAATTCCAGAGCGGCAGAATTCTGATTGATGAGCAGGACATCCGCTCTTTCGACCTGCCCTCCTACCGCAGCCGTTTAGGGATTGTGCCGCAAGCGCCGTTCCTGTTCAGCGGCACGATTATCGAGAACATCCGTTACAGCAAGCCGGACGCGACAGAGGCGGAAATTGAAGAAATCGCCTACAGCGTCGGCGGCGGAGAATGGCTGGAAACGCTGCCCGACGGCCTCTACAGCGACGTAGGAGAACGCGGCGCAAGACTCAGCATGGGCCAGCGTCAGTTGGTCAGTCTGCTGCGTGTACTGCTGCAAAAACCCGCCATCTTCATCCTCGATGAAGCCACAGCCAGCATTGACCCCTTCACCGAGACCCAGATTCAGGAAGCGCTCGACCTCATTCTGTCGCGCTCGACCTCTATCCTGATCGCGCACCGTCTGAGTACCGTGCGCAGCGCCGACCGCATTATCGTGCTGCGCGAAGGCGAGATTATCGAAGAAGGCAGCCACGAGTCGCTGATGGAGCAGGGTGGGCACTATGCCGAGCTGTATAACACCTACTTCCGCCACCAATCACTGGAATACATCGAAAACGCTAAAGACATGCTTCAGGAGAAGGCGGCAGGGGATTGATGGGCGCAGGGCCAACCTAACCCACAATCAAAAGAAAATCAGGAATCCTGCACTGCTGGCAAATCCCGTTTATTCGGGAAAGGCCAGCACTTCAAAGGCTGTGCTGGGAATACTTTTCAGCGTATTCAGGTCTTCGTCGTCCCAACAGTCAGGGTTATATTCACCGCTGAAAAACCAGTTTGACCCGTTATCCGCCAGGATCATACCATAGCGTTTCATCGCCGTGGCAATCGCTAAGGACTGCGGCGGAAAGTCAGTGAGGTCGTAATCGGCCTTCAGGCGAATCCGCATCCCCATAGGCGGATAGAGGGGGTCGGTATAGTCTGATGCCGAATGAGAGGCTGGGAAAATATACATATCGCGGGTTCGGCTGGCGGTGAAGCGGAAAGCGTGGTTGATTTCTCCCGACATGACCTCATCGCAGCGTGCCAGCCCAGGGAAAATCGGTAATCCCGCCGCATCCGCCGAGGTCCAGGTTTCAGGCCAGTAATCATTCTGGTTCAGATCGAAGATCGCGCCCGAACCCGCTTCCCAGGTGTTCGGCACGCCATCGGTCGGATCGCCGGTAAATTCGGCAGCATACAATTCGGACAGGATACAGGTATCGGTATTGATTACGATCACATGCCGGTCTCCATCCGCACCGGGGCCACCTTCAATGGGGACATCGTGTGGAATCGGGTATGGCCCTTCGCCGCTTTCCTCTGGCCACCAGAAAGTAATATCACCCGCTCTATCGCTGTCGTCATCTTTTCTGGTCAGCACTTCCTGTTCGTTGGTGACGGTGATCCAGGGAATGCCATACCAATCGTCCTCCTCACCGCCGAAATCAGCATGGACATGATCGCCGCCGAAACTGTTCACCATATTGATGATGGCGGCGGATTGCGGATGCACTGCTTCGGCAGAGATATCCTGGTTCCAGTAATTGTCTGGCGGGAAAATCTGGCACGTGCTGATGTCGGCGCTGACCGGAAAAGCCGCCGGATATGCCAGGAACAGAAGCGTGAGATGCACTAACCACCGGGACATATTGACCTCTCAAGGATGAACAAAATCAGAGCTTGCGTATCTCAATCATTATACTCCGTGAAGGCGAGATCATTGAGGAGGGCAGTCACGAGTCACTGATGGCACAGGGCGGTCATTACGCTGATTGACTACGAAACAGATCACGCAGCGCCAGCCTGAAACCCGGCAGCACGTCCTCGCCATCCAGCGAGTCGTGGATGCCTAAAAACTCGAAACTGCCTTTGTTTGTTTTATTCTAAGCTATTCCTCGAAAGAGTTTTTAATTTGAATGAGTCATTAGCCTTGTGAAGTAGCCACAAAGGCTTCATCGTGCAGCAGTTTAGTTTTGTGGCTCAACAACGACCACTCCATCCAATATTTGCAGAATAGTATCAG
>JBGSXK010000409.1:0-4992 GCA_041751455.1 Anaerolineae bacterium | reverse complement strand
GTAGAGCATGGTCATCATCATGCCCATGAACATGGTCACGGCCATGCTGATCCTCATGAGTCCCATGATGTTGATGTGGAAGGGGTGGAAGCTAAACAGGTGCTGACTCATTATGATGAGCAGGCAGAACAGGAAGAAGGGGACTTCGACCCGCAGGACATGCGTAATATGGGTGGCCTGCGCCGCAGAATGCCCATTACCTACTGGACCTATCTGATCGGAACACTGGCGCTGGCGGGCATTATCCCGTTTGCCGGGTTCTGGTCGAAAGACGAAATTCTGGCCGACTCCTGGCTGGCCGGGTTATTCGGCACCAGTGTACTCCAGCAGTTCAGCGGGTATATCGCGCTGGGCTTGCTGCTGGGTGCAGCGGGCTTCACCGCTTTCTATATGTGGCGACAGATGGAACTGGTCTTCTACGGCCAGCCGCGCACCGAAGCTGCTGCCAACGCGCCAGAAAGCGCGCCTTCTATGACTATTCCGCTGATCGTGCTGGCGATTTTCAGCATTTTTGTTGGCTTCATCAACACCCCCTCAGCCTTTCTGGGATTGTCCAACATCTTCGGCAAGGGTGAACTCATTCACTTCCTGGAATACTCGCTGGCGAGAGTGCATCCATACGCGCCGCAGGGCGGTGTCTTTAACCCGCTGATCGCTATCCCCGCGCTGGCTATTGGCCTGGGCGGTATTCTCTTTGCGCGCTCGATCTATGGCCGCGGGAAAGCGCTGCGGCCTTATACACAACACGGTAGAGACCCGCTGGCGGTGAACCCCGGCACTGGCTCTGTTTTCCAGCTTTCTAACGCCCGCCTGTATTGGGATGAGTTCTATGGCCGGGTGATTGTCCGTCCCTTTAATCGTATCTCACATTTCCTGGCGGATACGCTGGACTGGAACTTCTGGCACGATTATTTTCATAATACAGTCATTGCCAAGGGCTTTAACACCATCGGCGACCTGTTGAGCAAGCCTTTTGATCTGGGCATCATTGATGGCACGGTTAATGGCATCGCCCGGCTGGTTCGCCGAGTAAGTGGCCGTGCAAGCGAGGTGCAGACAGGTTATGTACGCACTTACGCAGTTTCGATATTGCTCGGCGTAATCTTCGTGATTATTCTGCTGCTTCTGCCGGTGATGCAGAACGGACTAAATTAGGGGAGCACATGAAGTATGGACTCTAGCGCACTTTCGCTCATCACGGTGGTCTTATTCCTGCCGATGGTGGGGTTGATTGCCCTGCTGTTTATGCGGGATGAGCAGGTAGACAATATTAAATGGACGGCTTTTGGCTTCAGCATAGCGACATTTCTGGCTTCGCTGCTGCTGTGGATCGGCTTTGACTACAGTCAGCCAGGGCTGCAAATGGTACAGCGCTGGGATTTCCTGCCCCAGTATGGCATCAGCTACTATGTTGGCATTGATGGCCTCAGCCTGCTGCTGGTCATCCTGACAACGTTCATCATGCCGCTGGCGATCCTCAGTTCCTTCCGTGCACATGTCATCGAGGAGCGTGGACGCGCCAAACTGTACTACATGTTTATGATGCTGCTGGAATGGGCCATGATCGGTGTGTTCGTGGCGCAGGATTTGTTTGTGTTTTACATCTTCTGGGAAGTCACGCTCGTTCCCATGTATTTCCTGATCGGTATATGGGGATCGGAGCAGCGCGTTTACGCCGCCATCAAATTCTTCCTCTACACGATGGCCGGCTCGATTTTGATGCTGCTGGCGATCCTGTATATCGGTTTCCAGGCCAGTACCTTTGCCGTGCCAGAGATTATTGCGGCGGTGAACAGCGGTGCGCTGGTCTTCCCCTTCAGCGGCCTGCTGGATGGTGGCAGCGTACAGTCATTCCTGTTCCTGGGCTTCCTCATCGCTTTCGCTATTAAAGTTCCCATCTGGCCGCTGCATAGCTGGCTGCCCGATGCCCACGTGCAAGCGCCAACAGCCGGCTCAGTCATTCTGGCGGGTGTGCTGTTGAAGATGGGCACTTACGGTATTGTGCGCTTCTGCCTGCCCATGTTCCCCGAAGCGAGTGTCGCCTGGGCACCTGTGGTCGCAACGCTGGCCGTGATCGGCATCATTTATGGTGCGTGGGTCAGCTACGCGCAGACCGACGTGAAGAAGCTCGTGGCTTATTCTTCGGTCAGCCATCTTGGTTTTGTGGTACTGGGCATCTTCGCGCTCAATGCGCAGGGTATCCAGGGCGGCATTCTGCAAATGGTCAACCACGGTATCAGCACAGGCGGTTTGTTCCTGCTGGTAGGGATGCTCTATGAGCGCCGGCATACCAAGTCGCTGGATGCTTTTGGCGGTATCTGGAAAGCCATGCCGCTCTATGGTGGCATCAGCCTGATCGTGGTCTTAAGCAGTATGGGGCTGCCGGGTTTGAACGGCTTTGTCGGTGAGTTCACCATCCTGCTCGGCTCGATGGGCAGTCAGGTACTCGGTTTCTTCTTTACCATGTTTGCCACGCTCGGCATTATCCTGGCCGCGGTCTACATGCTCTATATGTTTCAGAAGGTCTACATGGGCGAGCTGGACAAAGAGGAAAACAAAAACCTTCCGCCGCTGCACTGGCAGGAAATTGCTGTACTGGTGCCTATCCTGATTGTGATTTTCTGGATCGGCCTGCAACCTGCACCTTTCTTCGACACCATGACCGCCAGCACTGAGGCGCTGGTGGAGGACGTGGCGGTTTACTTTCCTGAAGATGCCGGAGTGGTGACGACCAGTACACAGGCTGTCGAGAGCGTCGCGCTCGACACAGAGGAATAGGCGATGTTTGAAACCCCCTCTCTAGCCGATCTCAACCTGGGTATTGCCCTGCCTTCGGTGTTTCTGGCGTTGTATGGCACAGTGCTGCTGCTGGTAGACCTGTTCATACCCAGAGAACATAAACTGCGTACCGCTTGGCTGGCAGTTGCCGGGCTGGTGGTGACGTTCATTCTCAATTTGGCAACCTATAACACCACCGATGAGGCTTTCTTCGGCATGTTCCGTGCCGATCCTTTCAGTGCGTTCTTGAACATTGTCGTGCTGCTGGCGGCCTTTATCACTATTCTGCTGAGCATGGATTATGTAAAGCGCACGGGTATTGAGCGTGGTGAATATTATGTCCTCATTCTGCTGACTAGCGTCGGCATTATGATGATGGCTCACGCGAATGACCTGGTGCTGGTCTTTGTGGGGTTGGAGCTTCTCAGCATCCCGCTGTACATCCTGGCCGCTTTCCGCTATCCCGATGCACGTTCAGAAGAAAGCGGCCTCAAGTATCTGATCCTGGGGTCATTTGCCAGCGCTTTCTTCGTGTTTGGCTCTGCGCTGGTCTATGGAGCAACAGGCACGACCAGCCTGCCGGGTATCCTCCAGGCCGTAGCATTGCTGAACACCGGTACGCCTACGCTGCTGCTGGTTGTGGGCACGGGTTTGGTGTTGGTGGGGTTGGGCTTCAAGGTGGCAGCAGTTCCCTTCCATATGTGGACACCTGATGTCTACGAAGGCGCACCAACTTCAGTGACGGCATTTATGAGTGTGGGTGCGAAGGTAGGCGCGTTTGCCTCGCTGCTGCGGATTATGATTATCGCCACGCCGATAATGGCGGCAGGAAGTGGCACTGTGGTGGCTTCCTGGCAGGTGACGGTGGCGCTGCTGGCTGCGGCCACCCTGCTGTTGGGTAATTTCGTGGCGATCGCGCAGACTAACATCAAGCGCCTGCTGGCATATTCCTCCATCGCCCATGCGGGTTATATCCTGATGGCGATTGCGGCAGCAGGGACATCAGGCATGGCGGATCAGGCCGCGCAGGCCACTCTGGTCTACCTGATGGCCTATATGTTCACCAACCTGGGCGCTTTCGGTGTGGCCATGGCGATTGAGCGCAATGACGGCACAGGCACGAATATCAGCGACTTCGTGGGGCTTTCGCGCAGCAAGCCGCTGCTGGCCCTCATGATGGCCTTTTTCATGCTCAGCCTGACTGGTATTCCATTAACTGCTGGCTTTATGGGTAAATGGCTTGTCTTCCAATCTACCATGCAGGCCGGGCTGATCTGGTTAGCGGTGATTGGTGTCCTGACCAGTGTGGTAAGCGCGTACTATTACGTGCGCATCATCGTTAATATGTACCTGATGGATGGCGCGGGTGACCCGGCAGAAGGCGCGACAGATTCACTCAACTGGGGTGTCTATATTGCCTTTGCGGGCACACTCATTCTGGGTGTCCTGCCCATTCTGGTGACGAACCTTGCCAACCCGGTTTCGATTGCGATGCTTGCCCCTTAAAGCTGCTCTGATTAATGACTTTTCGCAGGGGCGGGTCCGTAACCCGCCCTGATAATTTCATCCCCATGAGTCCATTCCCTCACTTGCTTTGCGTGTGTCCTGTATAATCATGCCTTTTAGAGCTTCAGTCACAGAAGGCCTTCTCTTATGGAAAATCCGCAGCGTCAGGGGATTATATTTATCCTGCTGGCGGTTACAGGCTATGCGTTTTTACCTACTTTCGTGAAGCAGATACAGACTCATGGTGTACCACCGCTGGATATTGCCACCTGGCGCTTTGCCTTTGCGGCTCCCATCATCTGGCTGCTCATCTATGCCCGGCAGAAGCCCGCCCCGGCACTGCCGCTGCCCCGCGGGCGGCTCCTGGCATTGGGGGTATTGATGGCGTTGGCAGCGCTGACCGCCTTCTTCGCGCTGGAACGGCTGCCTGCCAGTACGCTTATCGTCCTGTTCTACACTTATCCAACAATGGTGGCGGTCATCTCTTTATTTCTGGGTGAGCGTTTGCCATTGCAGGCATGGCTGGCGCTGGGTCTGACGCTGGTAGGCATTTTCCTCACCGTGCCGGATTTTGGCAGCGGGCTGGCGGTGCAGAATCCTGAAAACGGTAATCCTGTTCTGGAAGGTGTGGCGCTAGCGTTGATGAATGCGCTGGTGGTGGCGATCTACTTTGTACTCAATAACCGCCTTCTGCGTGGTCACAGCGGT
>JBGSXK010000408.1:0-5003 GCA_041751455.1 Anaerolineae bacterium | reverse complement strand
TACAGGCACGGTTTTGCGCTATGGTCATTTCTACGGGCCTGGAACAGCTTACGCCAGCGATGGCAGCACGGCCGAGAATGTGCGCCAGCGGAAGATGCCGATTATCGGCAGCGGTAACGCCGCATTTTCGTTTATTCACGTAGCCGATGCAGCAGATGCCACTCTGCTTGCCCTGAAGCAGGGCAAAGCGGGCATATATAACATTGTCGATGATGATCCGGCACCGCTGAGTGAATGGCTGCCGGTGTATGCCAGCCTGTTGGGTGCGCCCCGACCTATGCAGCTTCCCAGACTGGTAGGACAGTTGGCTGCCGGGCGCTTTGCTGTGTACTTTATGAATGAACAGCGTGGCGCGTCTAACCGGAAGGCAAAGCAGCAGCTCGGATGGCAGCCTCGCCACGCAAGCTGGCGCGAGGGTTTCCGCCTGGAAATGGAAAAAGCGCTTCAGCCTGATCTGGCATAGCTGGTGTAAGGGGATTTTACTTAAGTTCGCCCAGGGCAGACTCTATCTTGGGCGAACTGTCTTATAGCAACCTGTAGCAGGCGGGTGAACCGTTTTGCCTGGGCTTGCAGGGGTGGTTGATGAAGTCGCTTTACTTCTCCTGTCTCTCCGTGCTGCCGGGATACAGCACGATTCGCCCGCGGCCATGACCCGTCTGGGAGAGCTGGTGTGCCTGTTGAACTTCGTGGAGCGAGAAGCGCGCGGCAATGGCCGTTTTGATTTCTCCTGCCTGCATCAACCGGCCAATCGTCTGTAACAGGTGGGTGGAGGGGAAGGGAAACGTGACCGTATTATTCATGGCACGAATCCCGTAAGCCTGTGCCTGCTCCTGGGATGGTTCTTCAAGGAGCGAAACCAGCGTTCCACCCCGTTTGATGATACTCATCGAGCGCTGAAGGACATCCCCACCAAGGGTATCCAGCACCAGGTCAACATCCGCCACTACCTGTTCAAATGGGGTAGTCGTGTAATCAATAACGCTCTCCGCACCCAGGGAACGCACAAAATCCACATTTGCAGTGGAGGCCGTGCCTACCACCTCCGCGCCTTTCCAGCGGGCAAACTGGACGGCGAACAGCCCTACTCCTCCGGCAGCGCCATGAATCAGGACACGCTGGCCCGCTTGCAGACCGCCATTCTCAAACAGGGCGGCCCAGGCTGTGGTTGCACCTCCAGAGATAGTGGCTGCTTCGGCAAAACTGATTGCCTCTGGCTTGAGTGCCAGCGTTTCGGCAGCCGCACAGGTATATTCGGCATAAGCCCCCTTCGCACTCCGTCCGAAGACCGCCTCCCCCTCTCTGAACGTGGTAACACCAGGGCCGACTGCTTCCACAACACCAGCCACCGCGCTGCCAGGGATATAGGGCAGCGAGATAGCAAAGCGATCCTTAAAGAAACCCTGCCGCATCTTCCAATCTGCTGGAAGAACGCCTGCCGCATAAACGCGCAGCAGCACTTCGTCTGCCTGCGGTTCTGGACAGGGTATCTCCTCAAGCCGGAGCTGCTCGGCTCCGCCATATTGGTGGACACGTACAGTCTGGATGCTGTGGCGTGGCATGATCGCAACACTCTCACCCTATCATCACTACTCTCAGTCTAACAAGAGAAGTCCTTTCATCCATGCAGCAATCGAACAGATTGTTTCCTGTACAAAAGTCCAGAGTTTCATGATTCACGGCCAGACAGGTGCTTATAACGTTGTTTTAAGCAGCTTGAGGGCTTGACTTCGAGCGCACTCTAAATTGTACAGTATTTGCATCACTATATCTTCACATGGGAGTGGATCACATGAATAACCGAACTTTGGGACGGTCTGGCATTACAGTGAGTCCAGTGGGTGTGGGCTGTTGGGCAATGGGTGGGGACAGTTGGGGCGGTGTGACCGACGATGAAGAATCCATTCGCAGCCTGCATAAAGCGCTGGAAATGGGGGTGAATTTTTTTGACACGGCGGATATCTACGGCATTGGGCGTAGTGAGCGTGTGTTGGGGCAGGCGCTGACAGGCCGCCGCGATAAAACAGTCATTGCCACCAAGTTCACCTGGACATGGGACGAGGAAACAGGCCAGGGTACTGGACCAAATGTCAGCCCAGAGTATATCCGGTCGGCTTGTGAGGCATCATTAAAGCGACTCAACACGGATTATATAGACCTCTACCAGTTTCATTGGAACGAATTTGGCCCGGAGGGCGCGGAAGACGTGCGGGAAACGCTGGAAGAGTTGGTGGCATCCGGTAAAATCCGCACCTATGGCTGGAGTACGGACTTCCCGGATCGCGCGCGAATTTTTGCGGAGGGGAAACATTGTTCGGCTATCCAGGTTGAGATGAATGTGATTGATGATGCGCCGGACATTGTGGCCGTGTGCGAGGAATTCGATCTGGCAGCCATCAATCGTGGGCCGCTGGCGATGGGGCTGCTGACAGGCAAATATAAACCAGGGCATGCATTCGCCGAAGACGACGTGCGCGGCCCGAAAGCGCCGGAATGGATGAAGTATTTCAAAGATGGCCAGCCGAATCCGGAATGGCAGGATCAGGTAAACGCCGTGAGTGAAATCCTGCGGAGTGGTGGGCGTACATTGGCACAGGGTGCGCTGGCCTGGCTGTGGGCGCGCAGCGAGAAGACACTGCCGATTCCCGGTTTCCGCTCGGTTTCCCAGGTGGAGGAGAACTGCGGCGCGATGGCCTTTGGCCCACTGCTGCCGGAGCAGATGCGTCAGATTGATGAACTTCTGGGTCGCCCTGTCGCTACTCCTTGAGTATACGCACAAAATAGTATAAGCTGAGGAAAATCGTCGGCTTATGGTTGTAAAGTCTGAAAATGGATACACAAAACGACGAACTTACCATACAACAGGTTGCAGAAATAAGCGGGCTGAGCGTCCATACCCTACGTTATTACGAGCGTATCGGCCTCATTCATCCGATCAACCGGGCGCAAAACGCCCACCGTCGCTATTCTATGGATGATGTGGGCTGGATTGATTTTCTCAATAAATTGCGTGCGACGGGTATGACTATCCAACAAATGCAGCGTTATGCCGAGTTGCAGCGCCAGGGCGATGATACACTACCTGAACGGGTGGAAATGCTGCGGTTGCTCCAGCTTGAGGCTGAGGCGCGAGTAGACGAATTGCAAGAGCATCTCAAACTCATCCGTTACAAGATCGATATTTATGAATCGATCGTGGAAGAGCAAAATGCCGAACCCGTCCCGGAGGATGAACTGGCGCGGTAAAATCGGCGAAACCGGAAGTTCTGTAGCAGGTTGCAGCTATACCCAGGTTAGCAAGAGTTGCGTATTACCGCATCTCTGCTAACCTTTTTAGTCGCCATTCTCAACCGGACTTCTTGTCGTTGGCAACTGATAGCCCTTGAGCTTCAAGAGCAATTCGGAGCTGATTAAGTGCTTTTGGCCCTACGCCGTGAAGCTGCCGGAGATCGCCTTCAGTAAGTTTGATGAACTGCTCCAGTCGCACAGAGCCAGTCCAATGAGCGTCCGTTGCACAGGCCTCCCTATACTCTTCGGCAGATCACTTTCCTGCTCATTAAACTGTTTCACCTCTGGCTTCTCCCTGAAGGGATTAAAGTCAGCACATCTCCCCACAGCTTATCACAGAACCCAGGTTTGGGGTGGCAGTGCATCCAAAAACACACCGCCACACAGGCCGATAGGGGTACTGGTGATGTGTACAGTACACAGTGTTTTTCTGGTATCCGAACAGGGATCTGTCTTGTAGCGCAGGAGAGATCACACACGTCAACGAGGGATAGCTATCTGCTCATTCTGTATCACACAAGGCGATGGTGCAGCGCTGCTCCTCTGCTGCCGGAAGATAATAAATGCCAGCAAACCTCGTAGTGACCGTCGCTGGTGACGTGACTTCTGCATCTCTTGCTGTGCTGCCTGTTCCAGAATTTCCTGCTGGCGTATATGTGCGATGCGGTTGACCATAATAGGATCCATTGACCTATCCTTTACTGTGTTCAGGTATGAGGCTTGGGCGGGTTGCCGTGCCCTGCGGGTGACGCACCATAGACAAACATCTGGTCTGTCATGGATGCTTTCATCATAGGTCACAGATGGTGGTAGTGTAATCTACCTGAAGTGGTATTCTGCTGTGTATTGGGTGGTATTTGTGGGGCGGTGCTGTGGACTTAAAGAAGATTGGATCGGATCGCCTGTGTAATGGCCTGGGTGCGGTTGTTGACGTTGAGCTTGCCGTAAATGTTGCGCGTATGGACTTTCACCGTTCCTATCGAAAGCACAAGCTGTTCGGCAATTTCACGGTTGGAAAGCCCTTCGGCAATCAGGCGGAGCACTTCCAGCTCGCGCTCACTGAGGGGTTTGGCCAGCAGGTGATTGCTGCCAGAATGCGATTCCATGTGCGCTCCGCTGAGGATTGATTTAATAGTGGTGCCCAGGTCGGAATGGCTGCCTCGTTCCCATGCCGCCTGATAAACAGCTTCACTCAGATGATCTGTCAGGGCGGTACACAGGCGCGTCATGAACGGCCAGCGGTGCAGCCAGCCATTGATCCAGGCAGGCTGGTGAAACGCCAGACTCAGCAGTTCGGTGGCTTCTTCCCATGCACCCTCATGGGCACATGCAGCGGCTTCCAGCGCCAGACAGAGCGTTGCCGGGCCGGGGTCATTATATCGTTGCCAGAAGAGGTCCTTATAGCCAAGCCGGACAGTTTCATAATCGCTCAGGCCACCTGCCGCCACAATGTGCCCCCAGCGTATGTTCATATCATTATGTCCGCCAAAAAACGGCTCTTGTGCGAGCGTATAGGCACGTTCTGCCATGCGTGTGCCTTCCGCATAGTTTTCTTCCATCACGCATATCAGAAACGAGCGCGCACTCAGCGCTAACATTTTGCCATCAAGGTTATCGGTTTCCTCGGCCAGATGACCCATTTCCTCAGCCAGCCCGAGTGCTTCCTCCAGATCGCCCTTTAACAGCATCATCTCTTGCAGATGAAACATGGCGTGAAG
>JBGSXK010000407.1:0-5331 GCA_041751455.1 Anaerolineae bacterium | reverse complement strand
CTGCCAGGCACATCCGGCCCGGCCTGACCCCGATTTTCATACCGATATGGACAAGCTTATCAATGCCATCAAGCTGATCTTTGACCTGCTTGATGAACTCGATAGAACCTGACTTGTGCCTGCTGCGGGATTAAAGCATCTCTGGCACTTGTGCTAATCAAACACCACCAGCCCCGCCATATTTTCCAGCAGCGTCGGGCCGATACCGCTCACCGCGTCCAGATCATCCAGCCCACCAAAGGGGCCGTTTTGTGTGCGGTAATCCACAATGCGTTGTGCCAGTGCCGGGCCAACACCGGGCAGTGTCATCAGTTCTTCCAGTGTGGCCGTATTGACATAGACGATGATCTCCCCACCTGGGGTAGCAATGACCACTGCCTCGCCCACAGTCGGCACATGCACCTGGTCGCCATCCCGTAAGACCTGCACGATATTGACACGCGCCATATCTGCCTGATCGGTGGCACCATTCACTGCGTCCAGTGCATCCTGTACCCGGCTGCCCGGCGGCAGCATGAGTGTCGAAAACGGTTGATTTACTGCCCCGGTGACATAGACCGTAATGGGTGCAGGCGTAGTGGTTGGCGGTGGGGTGGTTGTGGGCAGCGGCGGGTTAATTGTGATCTGTACGGGTTCCGGGCGCGAGGCCAGCACCAGCACTGCCCCACCCGCAATCATCAACCCCACCAGCACAAAAGCAATGATCGCGCTGCGGGACACAGTTTCGTTGGGGGGAAGGTCGTTCATAAATACCCTGTACGCTGCTCCATAAGTTACACTCACAGCTTACAGGCACTTGCCTTTCAGGACAAGTGAAGTTTTATTCAGAGCGTGTGATGTACTTTCATTACAGACCAGCGCCGGGCTGCACGGCCACAAACGGCGTGCGACCTGCAAAGGCGCTTCTCCCTTCTCTCCTGGTGGCAGCATGGCCGGGGATAAGGGGGCGGAAGTGTATAGGCCGCTAACGCCGTGATCGGTTGTAGAGCAGCTCACGCCGCTGTTCGGCAGGCGGCTGCGGCACCATGCGCATGAACAGCAGTGTAAGCACCAGCCCGGCAATAAAGCCGCCGATATGCGCGAAGAACGCCACCCCGCCTGCTGTCTCTTCAGTGGGCACACTCAGTGAAGCCACACCGTTGAAGAATTGCAGCACGAACCACATTCCCAGCACAATCCAGGCTGGCCACTCCGCCAGCGAGGATAACCTGCCGATCGGAATAATGCCCTGCACCCGCACACCGGGGAACATGATCAGATAACTGCCCAGCACCCCCGCAATGGCACCGCTTGCGCCCACCATCGGGATCGTAGAGGTCGGGTCAATAATGACTTGGGCGGCCACGGCCACGAAACCGCTGGCAAAGTACAGCACCAGATACAGGATATAGCCCAGGCGATCTTCAATATTATCGCCAAAAAGATAGAGATACAGCATATTACCGATTAAATGCGCCCAGCCCCCGTGCAGGAACATGCTGCGTATAACATCCAGCACGGTTTCCAGTGAAAACGGGTTGGCGGTGATATTGGCCGGGACAGCCGCCTGCTCCATAAAAAAATTAAACAATTGCTCTGGTGAGAGCGTCTGCTGCCATAGGAAAACCAGAATATTGACTGCCAGCAGCACATAAGTCAGAACAGGCAGCCTGCGTGTGGGATTAAGATCACGGATCGGGAACATGGGCAGTCTCTATTTCTACCGGAAATAAGACAATGGCGTATAGCCTAACAGGCAAGCATCTGACATGCTATAGGTCATGTGACCCGGTTTAAGAAGAAAAGCCCGGAAGTAAATCGAGCCTCTCTATAATAGTGATTTTTATCCCATCAGCCTTTTTGCTGCATGGTGACATTCAGCCTCTCGATAGAGGCGATCAGGTCTTTCTGGGTTTCAATTGCCGGATCAGGTGTGGGTTCGACAGGCTCTTCATCTCTGGAGAAACGCTCCATCATGCGGTTGAATGCCCGCACGATCAGGAAGACGATGAAGGCGATGATCAGGAACTGGATGACTGCATTAATGAAATTGCCGATATTGAGTGTGACCGCCGGGTTATCGCCCTCTGCCGCGCGCAGCGTCAGCATAATATCCGAAAGATCAACCCCGCCAATAAGAATCCCGATGATCGGGTTAAAAATATCACTCACCAGTGAATTTACGATGGCTGTAAACGCCACACCAATGATCACGCCCACGGCAAGATCAAGGACGTTACCCCGCATAATAAACTTCTGAAATTCTCTGAACATGACCTTCCTCCTGTGTAAACCAGTATTCTATTAAGAAAACTGAACAATGCTTTCGGCATGGAAGCATTTACAATGGGGGGTGGGTTGGTCTGCCAGAAAGCACTTCGTCAGATGTTACTGCGTTTTATCGGCAAGGCAAATTTTTTCATCGCTCTTTTATTACTGCTTATAATATTGCTCATCAGCTATCCGCCACCCGATCAGAGCGCCCTGGCCGCTTTTTTCAATACCCCGCCCGGCTGTCCCACACCCTGCTGGCAGGGAATCCGGCCCGGCGTGACCACCGCGCAGGAAGCGATGGATCTGCTGGCCGCGCATCCCTGGGTCGCCAGTGTGACCGCAACAGCAGGCATCAGCGATAATCCGGCACACCCGGCGAACGAGGGCGTGATCTATTGGGACTGGAACGGACAGCAGATGCCAGTGCTGGGGGCGTTTTCGCTGGGAGGGTCAATCGACGTGCGTGAAAATCATGTGCGGGTAATTAAGATGGTCACTGCTGTACCATTTGCCGAAATCTGGTATGCGCTGGGCTGGCCGGACGAAGGTTCGCTGCGGCCTTCACGCTCATTTGGCGAATTGTATGATGTGCATCTGGCGCTCTACAAAGACCGTGGCATGATGGTACGCTCTATTATTCCGCAGCCCATCAGCCTTTATCGGTACTGGAATGCCCAGGTCGAAATCCTGATCCAGACCAACCTCATTGCCGACACACGTTACCGCCTACCGTGCTGGCTGGCCTGCTAATTATTCCGCGCTGAATAATGTGCCCCACGGCCTGATAAACGTTTCTGGCTCCACGCCCAGCCCATCGGCCACCCGGTTGATGTAATTGAAGTAACCGATAATCTGCGTTGCATCATGAATCGCCCGGTCATCCAGCCCTGTCGCCCGCAGTTGAGCGATATCGCTTTCGCCCATCGCGCCTGGGGTCAGCGTCAGCTTTTCGGCATAGACGCACAGCGCTGCATCCACCGCACTGACTCCAGCTTCACGCCAGTCCCGCGCAATCGCATCGACATAACGGTCTGCCGCGTCGTCACTCTCGAACCAATCGACCTCGGCACGGAGGTCGTGTGCGTGGGACTGTGTTCAGTAGACGCAGTGATTGACTCGGCTGACTACCACCGCCAGCATTTCACGCTGTGCGCGTGATAAAGGTGACTCGCCAAACAGGGTTGCACCGTACATCCGCATCGAAGCGCGCATCACTTCCCCGTTGGGGGTCATAATGCGGACGATATTCCACACACGCCCCGCGCGTTTATAGGCCGCGTCCAGTTCCCGTTTGGCTGCGCCGGTGGCTTCTTCATCCGAAAGCTGTTTGATATAGGGCATATGAATAATCTTCTATCGTAGGGGCGGGCTGCAAACCCGCCCTGACAGCAAATGGCCTAATACTTCCGCACCAGCGCCTTATACACCAACGGCTGCCGGTTCTGGATAAACTGGTAATCCTCGCGGAACTTACGTACCTCGTCCACATCAATCCGTGCCACCGCGAATCCTTCCAGCGGTTCACCTGTTTCGGGGTCCGTCTCATTCGCCAGCGAAGCGTGAATCTGCCCACGCGGCCCCACAATCATGCTCTCACCACCGAAGTTCAGCGTTACGTCCTCCCCGATGCGGTTCGCCCCCACCACAAAGACCGAGTTCTCGTAAGCGCGGGCGCGCAGGTAAGTCTTCCATTCGTCGATCTGTGCCGCTTCCCAGTTTGCCACCACGCACAGAATATCCGCGCCGTCCAGCACCAGGCTGCGTGCCACTTCCGGGAAGGCCAGGTCATAGCCGATCATCAGACCGATATTGCCGATCTCCGTCGGGATAATCGGCAGCTTAAATCCCTCGCGGAAGGCCATGCGCTCCTCACCGCGCAGGTGGATTTTGTTGTACGCATCCAGCAGCTCTCCGTCCGGCCCCACGACAATCGCGGAGTTATACAGCACACTTTCCACGCGCTCTTTTGTAACCATGCCAAAAGCGATGTACACGCCATACTCGTTGGCGCGCTGTGCCAGCAGGTTGATAGTCGGCCCCGGTACACGCTGCGCCAGTTCGGTAAACCGCAGGCCGAGTTCGTAGCCGCTGGTAATCAGCTCCGGGAACACAATCAGATCCACCCGCTGCTGCGAGGCGATCTTTGAAATGGTTTCAGACATTTTGACCAGATTTTCCTCAGCCTCGCCCAGCCGGGGTTTCATCTGAACCACTGCGATAGTGACTTCGCGCATATTGATCCTCAGTTATGGTAGATGGACTTGGAACAGTATAGTCTCCATTGTAGCGCTACTGCGCCTTTTTCACGACTCGCACGAGCGAGAAGGTGGGTGTTTCTGCCTTTGATAGCTGTATTACACATTGTAGGGGAGGATTTACGATCCTCCCTGCTGCCTAAATCTTCAGCTTCTCCAGAACATTCTGTAAACTCACAGGCAAGTCAGAGTCAAACGTCATACGCTCCCCCGTTGTGGGGTGGTCAAAGGACAGCTCTGCCGCATGGAGAAAATGCCGTTTCATTTTCACACGCTGCTTGCGAAATCCATAAACCCTGTCGCCCACTACGGGTGCGCCGATAAACGCCATATGCACACGAATCTGGTGGGTGCGCCCGGTTTCGATAGTCAGGCGTACCAGCGCCTGATCACCCACGAATTCATCATCAATCACGCGAAATTCGGTGACAGCGGGCTTGCCGCTGCGCACCACTGCCATGCGCTTGCGCTGGTTCGGGTCACGGGCGATAGGCGCGTCAATGCGCCCGACAGTCGTCTTTGGCTTCCGTTCCACCAGCGCCAGATACGTCTTTTCGACGGTGCGCTCCTGGAACTGTGCCGTCAGCTTTCGCCGTGCCCGGTCATTCTTGGCGATCACCATCAGTCCGCTGGTGTCTTTATCCAGCCGGTGGACGATCCCTGCACGCTTTTCCTCGATATTCATAGCGGCGATCTGCGGCCACAGCGCCAGCATCGCGTTGACCAGCGTCCCTGTTTCGTTATTCAGTCCGGGATGTACCGTCATACCCGCAGGCTTATCAATGACGGCGATATCGTCGTCTTCGTACAGCACCTTCAGCGG
>JBGSXK010000406.1:0-3375 GCA_041751455.1 Anaerolineae bacterium | reverse complement strand
GGCTACCGGCTGTACCTGGAGATCGGCCCCAGCCCGACTCTGCTTGGTATGGGGCGGCGCTGCCTCGAAGAAGATAACGGGGTATGGCTGCCGTCGCTGCGTAAAGCAAATGGCGATTGGCAGGCCATGCTTGACAGCCTGGGCAATCTCTATGTAAACGGCGTAGACATCAACTGGGCAGGTTTCGAGCGGGATTATGCAACTGGACGGAAATTGCTTGCTCTTCCTACTTATCCATTCCAGCGGCAGCATTACTGGCTGGAGCTTGAAACGCTGGATGAAGGCAGTGCTTCGATGGCCGGTATTCCAACAGGTCACTCACTGTTGGGTTCACGCCTGCGGGTGCCCTTCCCCACCTTTGAGTCGCAGATTAGCATGTCGAGCCAGCCCTTTCTTGCCGATCACGAAATCAGCGGCCTCATTTTTCTGCCCTCAACTGCTTATGTGGAGATGGCACTGGCAGCGGCGGAGCAGGCCTTTGGGGCAGGTGGGCACACCGTTAATGATCTGGTGATCTATGACCCGCTGGTCGTCCCGAATGATGGCAGCAGTATTGTGCAAACCATCCTCATGCCCGAAAAAGATGGCAAGGCTTCATTCCAGATTTTCAGCCATCGTGGCGATACCAAAAAAGACCAATGGCAGCTTCACATGAGCGGCAGTATTACCATCCAGCTTGCCGCCCTCATGCCCCCTGAACATGAAGGGGTAGAGCAGGTGCGGCAGCGCTGCACTAAAAGCGTGGATGCGGTGGCTTACTATGAGAAGACGCGCACGCTGGGCGCAAATTACGGCGAGAGTTTTCGTGGACTTACCGAAATCTGGCGGCGCGATGGTGAAGCGATTGGCCGTATCGAATTAGTCGATAGCCTGCACGACCATCACTTCAAAATCCATCCAGCTTTCCTCGATGCCTGTTTCCACGTTATGGGGTTATGCCTGTTGGGTGCGGGTGATCTCGAAGGCGATCATATTTATGTGCCTGTAGGGCTGAAGGAAGTTCGCCTGTATCGAAAGCCCGATGCGCGTGCCTGGAGTCACTCCATTGTGCATACGGATCTGGATAAAACACGGGACGGTTTCACAGGTAGCTTTTATATTCTTAATGAAGATGGTAATGTCGCTATCGAAGTGGTCGGAATCCAACTGAAGCGCATCAGTCGGCTCTCCAACACTCATTTAACCGAGTGGCTGTACCAGATCGAGTGGCAGTCCCAGCCTCATCCAGATATGGTTTCAGCCGATACTTCTGGACGGTGGCTCATCTTTGCCGACGGGGATGGTATTGCCGAACATCTGGGAGTGCTGGTGCAGGAACATGGCGGGGAGCCTTACCTGGTTTATCCCACTCTGGGCAGCAGTACATCAGAACAGTGGCCACTTGACCCTGCCGACCCCACTGCATTCGAGGAGTTGATCACCCGGTTAGAAGGTGATGCTGGCCCCCTGACAGGGGTAATCTACCTGTGGGGCGAAAGTGTACGGTTGGGGGATGAGGCTTCCCGTGCTGACCTTCAGGCTGCTCAGGAATATGTCTGTGGTTCGGCGCTCTATCTCGTGCAGGCGCTGGCGAATAACAAATCGACCGCTCGGTTGTGGTTAGTCACATCAGGCGGACAGGCGGTGCTTTCCGATGCAGAGTATGTAGAAGTGGTGCAGTCATCTCTGTGGGGGTTGGGCAGCGTCGTCGCTGCCGAACAACCAGATCTAAGCTGCGTTCGTTTGGATCTGGACCCGTCTGACGCGGATGTAGCGAGTCATGCACAGGCGCTTTTCAATGAACTTGCCATATCCAGTGCCGAAGATCATATCGCTATCCGCGATCATAACCGTTATGTTGCCCGTCTCACACATGCTGCTGATCTGGCAGAGGCGCAATCGGATGAGTTGCAGCAAATTTATGAGCTTCAGATCACCGAGCGCGGTATCCTCGATAATCTTGTGTTTGAGCCGATGATTCGGCAGGAGCCTGGACCGGGCGAAGTCGAAATCGAGGTTTATGCCACTGGCCTGAACTTCAGAGATGTGCTTAATGCCCTCGGCATGTACCCTGGTGATCCTGGCCCACTGGGCAATGAATGCTCAGGTCGGGTGTCTGCTGTCGGTGAAGGTGTCACCCATGTGCAGGTGGGTGATGAAGTGATGGCGATGTCGCAGCGTGGTTTTGCTTCTTATGTGATCGCTGTTGCCGATCTGGTTGTGCGTAAACCTAATAACCTGTCCTTCGAACAGGCAGCAGGTATCCCCATTATCTTTTTGACTGCAATGTACGGTTTGAATAATCTGGCGCACATGAGCGCCGGAGATCGTGTGTTAATCCATGCGGCAGCGGGTGGTGTGGGCATGGCTGCCATCCAACTGGCGCGGCTGGCCGGGGCAGAAATCTTCGGCACAGCGGGCAACCCTGAAAAACGCGCCATTGCGCAAGAGATGGGTGCGCATCATGTCATGAACTCCCGTACGCTTGATTTCTCGAAAGAGATTGCCGAGATTACAGGCGGCGAGGGCGTGGATATTGTCCTCAACTCGCTGGCGGGCGACTTTATCCCCCACAGCCTATCAGTAATGCGTGACGATGGCTGTTTCATCGAGATTGGCAAGACCGATGTCTGGGGCGAAAAAGAGGTTCGTGAACTCAAGCCGAATTTAGATTACTATGTGCTGTACCTGGGTGAAGTCTGTGCTGCGGACTCCGGATTGATTCAATCCATGATGCTGGAATTGGTGGAGATGTTTGAAACAGGTGTGCTCCAGCCCCTGCCGATGCATCTTTTCCCCATAGACGAAGTTGCCGATGCCTTCCGCTTCATGGCACAAGCCAAACATATCGGCAAAATTGTGGTCACTCAGAGGCGGGACACCATGCCGCTGCCCGTGTATCCCGATGCGAGTTACCTCATTACAGGTGGCCTCGGTGGCTTGGGGCTGGTGACAGCCCGCTGGATGGTTGAGCAGGCAGGCGCGCGGCATCTGGTGCTGATGGGACGCAGCGCTCCGTCAGAATATGCCCAGGGCATCATTGATACATTAAGCGCGGCAGGCGCTCACATCGCCGTCGCTCAAGCCGATATTGGTGATAGTGAACAGGTTGAACACGTATTGGCGGAAGTTGCCAAAGCCATGCCGCCGCTGCGGGGTATCATGCATACCGCAGGGGTGCTGGATGACGGTGTGCTGACTGCCCAAAGCTGGCCGCGCTTCGCCAAAGTCATGAACCCGAAGGTGGATGGGGCGTGGAATCTGCATACGCTGACACGTGATCTCCCGCTGGATTTCTTCGTGCTGTTTTCCGGGGCTGCCTCGCTGCTTGGCTCGGCAGGGCAGGGTAACTACGCCTCGGCCAATGCCTTCCTGGATGGCCTGGCGCATTATCGT
>JBGSXK010000405.1:0-9652 GCA_041751455.1 Anaerolineae bacterium | reverse complement strand
ATAGTCAATTGTTTCAGCAAGGTCTACCAGGATTTACCGAGTTAGGGAATATCCAAGTTAAAAGAGATTTTGAGTTTGAACCACGGGTTAAATACACTTGTCCAGACAGTGACGATCCCAAGAAACAACATAACCAACAGGTACTTGAATGGGGATTTTACGAATGGTTACGTAAACAACCAGACAAGAAAGACCTGGTTTGGGAGAACGCTGGCTTTGGCAAACCAGGTGTAGATATATATTTCCTCGTAGGTAATCAAGCCGCTTATAGAAACAGCTTTATGGTGATTAGCGTTTTACGCTTTCCCAGTGGGGAAATAACAAAATCCTTGTTTCCTCTGAAAAGAAGATTAAGCGATTAACTCACAGTACGCCATATCTGAGAGTTCGAAAACATCTTTACCCACTCACGTCTATAGTTTGTAGCAGTTGGCTTTTTGCTGCCCCAATCCCCGAAATAGGGACATATGTCCACCTTTTCCGCCCCGGAATCCTCTATACTATCTCTGTAAACCGTGAATGGTCTGGGGTCAGAAATGAAATCTTTGCGTCCTTTGCGACACTGCGATTTTGCGTTGAATCTTATCTTTTGCAGAAAGCTGATAGCTTTGGTGGCGGCAGCGCCCTTGCTTGCCGCCACCACCACCACTAGGCCAGCCGTGCCGCGCTCACCGCGCCGGGATGCGTCCCCTTCAGCAGCATCTCGACAGCGCGCTCTGCCGTCCCCGCGCCCATCGCCAGCCCGTGCCCGTGAAAGCCCACCGCGAAGCCCACACGTGGCTTATCCGGCAGCGTCCCGACCAGCGGCAGCCCATCCACGCTGAAGCCCATGATGCCCGCCCAGCGGCGCTCAATCGGTTCGGTCACATCTGGGAACTTCTCGCGCAGGTAGGTTTCCAGCACACGCTGCACCGGGTCGGTAATCCGATCATCCGTCGTGTCATGTTCCAGCGCCTTGTTCTGCTTGCGCCCGCCCCCGATCAGCAGACGGCCATCAAATGTCATCCGATAATACATATAACCATAATCACTGTAACCGCAGGTATTGATGACCGCGCCCTGCTTCAACGGCGCGGTAGCGATACACTGTGCGCGTGTGGGGATCACCTTGCCCACGAAGTACGGGTCGATGTTTACCGAATAGGCATTCGTACACAGCAGCACCTGCCGTGCCCTGAACACATACTGGCGCGTATATACAGTGACACAGTCCGGCTCATCCTGCATAATCCGGTACATCTCGTTATTAGCAACCAGTGCCACTCCGCTCTGCTGGAAGATGGCCTGCACCAGCTTATAAGGCTGTACGGCGGCATCCTGCGGCTGCTGGATTGCGGCATAATACCCCCGTCCGAGCGGGTCTGTGCTGTGATAATCGACCTCGATGCCATCAGCTTCCAGCGCGCGCGCGGCCAGTTCCAGCTCGTGGCCTTCCTCAGCGCTCTCGGCCAGCAGGGTCGAGCCGCAGTTGTCCATGCGCACATCACCCTGCCGCGCGAAGTGGCGCAGATGGCCGTGTGTCGTCCGGCTGAGCGCCCACATCTCGCGTACCACATCAATGCCATAATGCTCAATTGCGTGATGATAGTACGTATCCAGCCCGGTAATCATGAACCCGGCGTTGCGGCTGCTCGCACCCAGCGCGATGTCGCGCATTTCGGTGATGACCACCTCACGCCCCTGCTGCGCCGCGAAGTAGGCCGCACAGCAGCCCACCAGCCCCGCGCCTACGATCAAAAAGTCCACCTCACGCACCGGCTGCGTGTCATCGGCCTGCCATAACGAAACAGTCATGTTAAAATCTCACCTTCACCAGCAATGACTTCCGGCCTTCAGCATACCCTGCCGCCCGCTGTCCACGCAAGAAAATTCAAACCACGGCGATCAGGCTTTGCGTGGGGGGCGCTTTGCTGCTATCCTGAATACATTCTGAGTTCCAGGTGCTGAGTAAGGGCTGCAGTGCAACGAAGGAACTGGTCGAAGTTAGAATTTGCTGAGGTTACATTGGTAAAATTTTTTCGCTTTTCAGGAGTATTCATTTTGGTCGGGCTGCTGGCAAGCTGCGCCGGGAACACCAGTCAGGAAGCGTTGCCCGCGACGGCCACTCTCGCCCCTATTGTAAGCATGACCCCGCGCTTTACCGCGACTCCCGTAGCGACGCGCACTCCGCTGCCGACTTTCACCCTCATCCCGTCGGAGACACCTATCCCGCCCACACCGTCGGATACACCCACGCCATCCCCCACACCGCCCATCATCGGCATTATCGCCTCGATTGATACCGTCAACGTGCGGGAAGGGCCAGGGACGAATTTCAGCGCCTTTATCGCGCTGCCCCCCGGCACACGGGTGGAGGTGCTGGGCCAGAACGGAGATGGCCGCTGGCTGAACGTGAAACTGGAAGATAATCGTGAAGGCTGGGTTTCGCAGCAGCTCCTGCGCTTGCAGGAAACCATGACCCCCCTGCCGTCCCCCACCCCCACCGCCGACCTGACCGCGATTGCACAGGGCACCGTCTTCCCGACAGCCCTGCTGGGCGGCGGCACGATCACTCCCACCCCGCCCGGCTCGGTCATCTCGCCCACACCCATCACCGCCAGCGGCGATGATGAAAGCGCGATTGAGGCCAGCCCGGAGGGCAGCCCCACCTCATTCCTGCCGATTATCGATGTGACCGCGATCAACCAGACAGCGACAGCGCTGGCAGGCGGAGTCGTCTCCTCGACGCTTATTCCTACCAGTCTGCCCGGCCCAGGCACAATTGTGCCACCCCCGCCCACCAGCAGTGCGAATCCTTCTGCTACGCTGCAAACCGGCATCGGCGGCGAGGGCAGCGCCTCGACACAGCAAGGCGTGGATGTACTGGCCTACTGTGATGATCGCTCGTTTGGCGAACCTGCGCCGACCTCACTGGCGGCAGGCTCCACTATCGACATCTGGTGGAGCTGGTTCGCACGGACAGAGCAGCAAATCCGTGATCATCTGGCAAACGCAGTCTATGAAATTTCGATTGATGGGGTGCGGTTGCAAAACCTTGATCTCTATCGCCAGCGTACCCGGCAGGAGAGCGACGGCAATTATTATGTGTACTGGTATGTGCCCGCCGGCCCACTCACCAGCGGCCAGCATCGCATTGACTACCGTGTGAGCTGGAACGCGCCCATCAGCGATGGCTACGCTTCCTTCGGCCCCGGCACCAATACGCCAGAGGAACGCGGGAGCTGTACCTTTACCGTGCGCTAGCGCATCGCTGAACGTTTATTTCTGTGTTGACCTCACCCCTGCTCAATCCGCTTCGGCATGGGTGAGGTCAGTTTTCAGCGAGCCTCTAACCGTTCCCGCGAATGCGTGCTGGCCTGATCTTCGCCATCACGCCCACATCGCCATTGCGGTTCTCCTCTGGCTCAAACGAGCCATAATACTTTTTGCCCGTGTAATGCAGGGATAATTCATCCCACCAATCCGGGTGAGGGATGTCCAGCAGTTCGGCCACTTCACCCCGCACTTCCAGATAACGATAGGGGTTTATGGGATCAATCGCGGTAAACACCACGTTGGGGTTGGCACGCAGGTTGCTGTATTTCTGGCTGTCGCGTCCCATGCCCACTAACCAGTAGCCATTTTCATACTTGCGCCACACGACTGTCGCTTGCAGCGTACCATCCGGCATCACTGTAACCATCGTCACGCAGATTGGCCCTTCCATGAGATCACGAAACGAATCGGGCGGCTGAGGAATCATAGGCCTTGCTCCTGCTTACATTTACACATCAATACAGATATTTGTACCAGTATATGCGATTTTCTGTAGTCAGGAACATGCCACTGGCGCAGACGACTCATGCTGAAAGGAAATAGCTTGACAATAGTCGGATTTCGATATACTATTCGGTTAACGATATAACGAGAAACGACTATACGTTGTAAGTCGCAGAGATCGAAGATGTCTATAACCAGCCAGCAACCCGAAGATTTCCTGCCGCTTTCGCCCTCGCAGTTCTATATCCTGCTGGCGCTGGCGGAAAACGATATGCATGGTTATGGCATCATGCAATCGGTGAAAGCACGTACAGAAGGCATGGTCACCATAGGCCCCGGCACCCTTTACAGTGCCATTGACCGCATGATTGAGCGCGGCTGGATCGAAGAAACCGCAGCGCCACCCGCCCAGACAAACGACGAACGCCGCCGCTACTATCGCCTTACAGACTTCGGGATGCGGGTCGCCCGTGCGGAGGCACAGCGGCTTGCAGCGACGGTCAGAGATGCGCGTGAGCATGGGCTGCTGATACAACGAGGCGACTTTACCTTCGTGGCCTGGGAGGCAAACCATGCCTGAAAAAGCTTCCGCATTAAGGCTCTACCGCTGGCTGCTGCGGGTTTATCCACACGGCTTCCGTCAGCGCTACCAGCAGGAAATGCTGCTGGACTTTCGAGACAACTATAATGATATTCTGAAAGCCAGTAGTTTTTGGGGCATGACCGGCTTCTGGATCAACATCACCCTTGATCTGATTTACAGCGCCATCCAGGAACGCCTCCGGGATGCAGATTATCGAGGGCCCACAGCGATGTATAACATACCACAGTTCAATAACCAACTGGTTTCCACAATCGAATTCTGGACTCGTCTCCTGCGCAGCGGCTATAGCGTCAGGCAAATTCTGGAACTAGCCGGAAAACATGCGCCAGAACCAACCGCCGGTTTTATCCGGGAAACGCTGGCAAAAGCCGAAGAAACAGGCGACCTGGCTGGGGCTATTGCCAGTATGCCAGAGCGTCTGGACTCGCCCTACTTGCGGCAGGTGGTTCAGGTGATAATGCGGCAGCATGAAACCGGCGGCAACCTGGCGGATATGATGGCGCATCTGAAGACTGATCTCAGCAGCCAGATCGGCGGCGAGAACTGGGCAGATCACTACGATTACGACAACATCAGCTAAATCGTAAGAGCAAGGGCCGGATATACTTTCCCTATCTGGCCTTCTGGCCTTACTCCAGCAGCGCCGCAACCTGTGCGCTGGCCTGTCCACGTTTAACAGTGATCTCCTCACCATCCGCCAGCCGCTTGAGCTTGACTACACCCTGCGCGATCTCGTCCGCGCCCAGGATAGCGACCAGGGGTATGCCTTTTTTGTCGGCATACTGGAACTGCCGTCCCAGGTTTCTGTCCTCCAGGTACATTTCGCTGTTCACGCCCTCTGCGCGCAGTTCCGCCGTGAGCTTCACCGCCTCCCTGCGAGTGTCGTCGCCAAAGACGCTGACCAGCACCTGCACGACCGTGCCGCCGAACTGCGCCGGGTACAGGTTGAGGATGTCCATCAGGTCAATGATGCGCTCAATACCCAGCGAAGTACCTGTCGTGGGCAGGCTCTCCTTACGAAACAGGCCGATCAGATCATCATAACGCCCGCCGCCCGTCACGCTGCCCAGGTTCGGCTCGGTGATGATCGTCTCGAAGATCGGGCCGGTGTAATAACCCAGGCCGCGCACCATCGTGAAGTCGAATTCGTAATTTTCCATCGAGACATACGCATCGCTCAGATAACCCGCCAATTCACGCAGTTCACGAATTCCCTCGGCAGCAGCGGGAATATGCCCCATCATACTTTGCAGGTAATCAAGATTTTCCAGCCCTTCCTGCCGGGCCTGGATCAGATCCATCATGCGTGTAACTGCCTCGGTATCCACACCGCGCGTCAGCAGCTCTTTCTGTACCCCCTCCGCACCGATCTTGTCGAACTTATCCACACTGCGGTACAGATCACCAAGCTGCGCATCCGGCACACCGGAATACTGCCCCATGCCAGTCAACAGCTTGCGGTTGTTAATCTTCACCGAGAACTGTGAGAAGCCCAGCCGTTTGAGTGCTGTCACGACTACGCCCAGAATCTCCGCATCGGCGCTCATCCCCGCGATCCCCACGATATCCACATCACACTGGTAAAGCTCACGATAACGCCCGCGCTGGGGCCGCTCCGCCCGCCATACCGGGGAAAGCTGATAACGACGGAAGGGCAGTGTGATATCATTCTGGTACTGCGCCACTACCCGCGCCAGCGGCACTGTAAGATCATAACGCAGCGCCAGTTGTTCCTTACCGCCGGGGTGCTGGGCATTAAAGATCAGCTTTTCCGCGTCCTCGCCATACTTGCCCATCAGCGTCTCTTGCAGCTCCAGCACCGGGGTTTGCAGCGGCTCGAAACCATAAGTGTGGAAGACCTCACGCACGATATTAAAGACATACTCACGCTTGAGCATTTCCTGTGGCAGGAAATCGCGCATTCCCTTGGGTAATCTGGGCTGAATTTTGACAGTACTCACTGGCGTTTCTCCCCTTTAGTCATTCTTCGTGGCTTCATGAGACATAAATAAAAAAGCGCAGACCAACGTCTGCGCTCTCGATAGATCAATCCAGTCGTTGGTTAACAGCGATAAAGGTTTAAATGATGAGGGTGAAAGTACATCGCCGTGCCAACCTTTTGATCAAAAATCCATATCGCAGGGGCATGACAAATCATAACCCCACAGGATGATCGCTAGTATAAACAACTAATCGCCGGATTGCAATTCTTTCGCGGCCATCACCTGCTGCTTCACCTCGCGAAACTGGTCATAATGACCAACTTCATGCTGAAGGCCATACAGGAAGGCCGCTGTCGCGTTAATCTCGCCCACCCGCTCGATAAAGCGCGGTGAAAGCTCACGGTAAACATGCAGGTCGGGCCTGTCTGGCCAGGTGTCCAGATAACCCAGGCGAATACGGCGACTTTCTTCCAGCCGTTGGATACACTGCGCCCGCGTCTTAATCTCACGCCAGGGAGTTTCATAACGCAGGCGCGGGTCGGCGGGATAGACGATACCCCGCGCCAGAATGGAGCTATAGGCCGCCCATTCCTCGCTGGTGGCCGTCACATGCGCCACCAGATGCGCGATGCTCCAGCCGATATGCTCCTCACCGGGGGCAGCATATGGGTCATTGGCCTGCGGGTCTACCGGGTCAAAAGTCACATCCGCATCACTCAGTCCAGCGATCAGATCAAGCAGAAAGCTGGTGCTGGCCTGCGTGATGCTGCGCAGGTCATCCATGCTGAACTGTTGAGAATATTCCAGGATTTTCTGCTCACCACGTTTAACAGGGGCAAAATCAATAATCACGTTCCATACTCCGTCCTTTAAGCTTGTGTGCAGGTTCACATTCCTGAAGCATTGACGGACGAGGAACTTACCTGCTTCTTTCAACAGATGTCATTGCTCACTGAGGACAGACAGACAAAATATTCCCGCACGTTGAATTCTATCGATTGCAGCAAAAGACTAACCCAACTCTGCCTTGATTGTTTCCGCCAGGTCACGATTGATGCCCTTGACAGCGCTCAGTTCCTCAACAGTGGCGCTGCGAATCGCGTCAATAGAGTTGTTAAAGGCTTTCAGCAGTGCCTTTCGCTTGGTTGGGCCGATGCCAGGCACGGTTTCGAGCTTGCTCGCCATGCCCATCTTCTGTCTGCGGGCGCGATGGCTGGTAATAGCGAAGCGGTGCGCCTCATCCCGGATACGCTGTACCAGAAACAGCGCCTCGCTCCGCCGGTCAAGGATGATCGGGACAGGGTCGTAAGGACGATATATCTCTTCAAAGCGTTTGGCGAGGCCCACAGTGGGTACTTTGTCGAACAGCTCAAACTCCCGCAGGACTTCAATGGCAATGCCCAATTGTCCTTTACCGCCGTCAATAATCATCAGGTCGGGCAGCAAGCGCCAGGTTTCGTCACGATCTTCACCTCCCGGCGCAACCTCCGGCGGAGTCTCCACAGCCTGCACATAACGATTAAAACGTCGTGTCAGCGCCTCGCGCATGGACTGGTAATCGTCCGACCCGCTGTGACTGACGGTACGAATATTAAATTTACGGTATTCACTCTTTTTTGGTGTCCCCTGTACAAAGACCACCCGGCTGGCGACAATGGCCGTGCCCTGTGTGGTGCTGATGTCATAGCACTCGATGCGGTTGGGTACGCGCGGCAGGTTAAGCGCGGTCTGAAGCTGTGCCAGCGCGGCTTCCTGCTTGACGGTATCGGCTTCCCACTGTGCCCGCATCATGCGCAGTGCTTCTGCGGCGTTCTCCTCGGCGATCTTCACCAGGTCGCGCTTATCCCCCCGTTGTGGCACAGAGATCGTCGTTTTGCTTCCGCTGCGCTTATCCTTTAACCACTGCTCGATAATACGGGCTTCTTCCACTTCCTGCGGCAGAATCAGGTCGCGAGGGATTTCCGGCGCATCGTCGTAAAAGCGCTTGACGAACTCTTGCAGCACGTCCGCGTCACTCTCGTACTCTGTGCCTTCCAGCACGTGCGCGTCGCTGCCGATCAGCTTGCCGTTACGGATGAACAGAATTTGCACGACCGCATCATTTTTATCCCGTGCCAGCGCAATCACATCATGATCGGTCAGATTATTGCCCACCGCTTTATGCCGCTGTGTGATAAATTCGATAGCCTTCAACTGGTCACGCAGCGAGGCCGCCCGCTCAAAATCCAGCGCTTCAGCCGCATCGCTCATCTCCCGGCCCAGACGGGCGAACACTTCTTCCGAGTGCCCACTGAGGACAGACATCAACTCAGCGATCATGGCGCGGTACTGCTCACGATTCACCGCACCAATACATGGGGCATTACACAGCTTGATGTCGTAAAACAGGCAGGCGCGTTCATCCTGCCCCGTAATCACACGATCACAGGTGAGATAGGGAAAGGCTTTGCGCAGCGTTTGCAGCGTATCCTGTACTGCCCACATTGCTACATACGGCCCGAAGTAGCGGCTGCCATCCTTGACCACACGGCGCGTCACCTCGACTTTGGGAAACTCAGCCTGCCAGTTGATCTTAATATAGGGATAGCGCTTGTCATCCTTGAGGCTGATGTTATACAGCGGCTTGTAGCGCTTAATCAGCGTTTCTTCAAGGATGAGCGCCTTCACCTCGTTTTGCTCAACGATATAATCAATATCGACGATGTTCTCGCGCAGCCGCAGAGTCTTCTGGTTGCCCTCCGCGCTGGAATTGAAGTAACTGCGCACGCGGTTGCGCAGCCGCTTGGCCTTGCCTACATAAATAATATTGCCGCCCCGGTCTTTCATCAGGTAGACACCCGGCTTCTGGGGCAGATTTTTGAGGATCGTCTGGATATGTTCGGATGGTATAAATGGCATAGGGTTCATGCTAAAATCTGGTTAGGACAAGTGTTTCAATTTTAGCAGGTGATGGCCAATGTTGCGAGAGACTTCACAGGTGCCTTATAAAAGACGATCCTGATTTTACCCCGTTTCCATACAGGTTTATTTCCCCCGCGAGGACTTTTACGCTAAGATAACAGTTGTTACGGAAGACACTCAACCACAGGGGACATTATGCCGCGCATTTTCATTTCTTATCGGCGGGTGGATACGGGTGCTTATGCCGGGCGTATTGCTGACCGCCTGAAGGCCGTTTTTGGCGACGAAAACGTGTTCAAGGACTCGTATAACATCAAACCTGGTGCGGATTTTCGCGGCGCGATCCGCGAAGAGGTAGGACGGGCGGATGTGATACTGGCATTGATCGGCCCGGACTGGCTGGAAGTTCTCGAACAACGGCGCGATGACCCGGATGACTGGATGC
>JBGSXK010000404.1:0-2698 GCA_041751455.1 Anaerolineae bacterium | reverse complement strand
CCGCCAACTGCGATCCGTCTGACGACCATGCCGCATCAAACGTCGGCCCGTAGTTAAGGTATCGAATCTCGCTGAGCTGGGTTGCATTGTTGGGGGTGATCGGGGTGTTCTGTGCCAGCACGTTCCCTGTTGCCAGCATACTCAAAATCAATAGTAAAAATGAAAGTTTGTGTGACATTTTTCTCCCTGTCTTTCCATAAACATGGATCCATGCTTTCAGGGTAACCATCGTCGTAATGTTATAATTTGTGACTTTTGAGAGACTCGGTTATTCCGACCTCAGCCGAGCACCTTATGCAGGCTTTGCCACCTGTGCACTATACACCACGCTACACTGTAAATGTCCATACTGTTAGAACATTGTTGATTATATTATGAAGTAAAATTGTTAAGCTTTCCAAGTGACGGCTTTAAGCCCTATTTAAACTGTTTTCAGACGGTTTGTAATCCAAAAATCACCCACTGAAAATGCAAAAACAGCCGATTTTTGCTTCGTTTTCGATGTCCGTCTACCTCTTTCGCACACCGCAGCGCGGACGATTTTACAGCGCGTGACTCCTGCCTATTAAACGGTTTACTTAAAAACATGCCCTGTCCTCAGGCCCTAACGGAGAAGGGGCGGGGGAAGAGGGCAAAAGTCAATCACAGCCTCTAACCTTTGGCTTATTCAGACCTCCCTGTATTACTTAATCTGACGGTCTGCGACAAAAACATCTTGCCCCGTCCGCTCCCCGAATTTGGGATGGGTGGCGAGCGCTAACCTTTCGGGAGTTCATCCGCAAACAAATCGAGGTGCCGAATCAACATCATCTCCTGCGTTTCGACATCCTGATCGATGATATCGATAAATTTGTGCCGCTCGTACCAGCCCAGGTACGCATGATAGACGATCTGCGCTTTCTCCCACGCGATATCTGGCGCTGCTGCTGACCCATCTGGGCACAGCGCCAGATAATCCATCCGTTCACTTTCGATCGTGTTCAGCAGGGGGCGTATTTCGGTTCTTGTTGGGTGAACTATCGTAGGTAAAACAGAAAATCCTTGCCTGGCGTTCTGCAAAAACCAGGGTAATGAGGGCTTTCAATCGTGCCTGGATCGGATCAATCGAGTCTACCGCCTTGATGATGGAGGTCTTACCGACTGCAACCCGTTGAACACCTCGCGCAAAGCATGTTACGGTTGCGGCCTGGCTTCGCTCATCAACGTCAAATAGGGAGCGATAAACGCCTATTCGTTAATTGGTAAAGATTTATTACACATCGCAAAAGCGAGGGCAAACCTGATTTCAAATCCCTGCGGAATGGCTGCACAAGCCTTAAATCCCTTCCTCATGCAATAGGGAAGGGGCTTTCAAAACCCGATATAACCTCCTACCCAAAAATCAAGCAGGGGGTGTAGAAAGCCTAACGCAGTGGGCGGAAGAATGTTTGTAACTCTGCTGCCATTGAATCACGGTCTTTCATCGCCATAAATGACCGCCACACGGTAACACTGTCCAGATACATGTGCAAACTCGACTCGCACACGCACGCAGTGTGCTATATGGTGCTAGGTCGTCAGGCGCACTGCCGCCACCGCGCGGCCACCTTCGCAGGTCACAAGGATCGCACCGAATTCGACCTCACCTTCCGCAAAGCGCCAGGGATCATCCGCATAGAGCCGCGCGCGCATGGCATTCACGAACTTGTCCGGATGATAGCCGAGGATGCCGCCTCCTGGCCCGGTCATGCCCACATCGCTCACATAAGCCACACCGCCTGGAACAATGCGCAGGTCATTGGTCTGCACATGGGTGTGCGTACCCAGCACCGCCGACACACGCCCCGCTGTCGCATAGGCGATGGTCAGCTTTTCTTCGGTGGAAGCGCCGTGAAAATCCACCAGCACACCATCGGTCTGGCCTTCCCAGGCGGCCAACTGCTGCTCCAGGGTGTGCAGCGGATCATCTGCCAGACGCAGCGCATCGCGGCTGGTCAGGTTAATCACGCCCAGGCGCAGACCGTTCTTTTCCAGAATGGCCGCACCGCGCCCTGGCGCACCCGCCCCATAGTTGAGTGGACGCAGTACCCGCCCCTCGTCATGCACCTGCCGCCCCTCTGCTCCATCCCAGGAGTGATTCCCGCCGGTGACGGCATCCACACCGAGTACCCACAAACGCCCCAGGTTGGCGGTGGTCATCCCGGCCATGACAAAACTGCTGCTGCCGGAAAGTTCAAGGTTTTCGGCGTTCGCCACGACAAAATCGGGCTGATGCTGCGCAATGATGGCGGGTAAATGCGCTTCCAGATAGGCCAGACCCGGCCCAACAATGTCTCCAATGAAGATCAGTTTCATCCTTTAACGGCTCCATCTACAAACGTGGTTAAAACACGCTTGCGCATCAACAAGAAAATCAGCACAGTGGGCAGGCTGGTCACCACAGACGCCGCCATGATCGCGCCCCACACATCACCGCCTTCTGGGCTGGTATAAAACAACTGCACGGCCACCGTCAGCGTATACACATCTGGATCACCCCCGCCCACCAGCAGCGGCCACACAAACTGATTCCAACTATTGATAAGCACATACAACGCCACCGTCACAATGGGCGACGGGTTGGCGGGGATCAGCACGCGCCACAGAATCTGCCACGAATTCGCCCCGTCAATCCTGGCCGCCTCAAACACCTCCTGCGGAAAACTCATGAAGTGCTGGC
>JBGSXK010000403.1:0-4521 GCA_041751455.1 Anaerolineae bacterium | reverse complement strand
CGGGGGCGACCGCTATCTGGTGTGGCGTGACCCGATGTCGGAGGCGCTGCATCTGCTGGATTTTGAGACGGGCGAAGACCGGGTTGTGGTGGAATTGAACGGGACTTATATCCCCTTTATCTTTCTTACAGCCCAGGCTGATGTTATTATAGGGGTGAACGTCGATGACGCTCCACTAGTTGTAGCGTGGGACGTGGAAACAGGTAAACATTATGAACTTGGTGAATATCGCCCATGCAACCGCCCGCCGGATATGGTGCGCCTGAGCCAGGACGGCACCACACTGGTGATAGGCTGTGATACTGGCTTAGACATATGGCGGATAAGCCCTGAGTGAAGTTATTGTAAGGTCTGTGTAACGTGCAGGGGGTAAATTTAAATGGACTGGTTTGAACGCCTGATAAGCAACCCCTATATTGACTCCGTCCTTCTTGCAGATAATCAGGGTAATATTCTGCGTTCCACACACCCACTGCGCAGTGATAGTGAAATTGCTGCGTCTATGCTGCAATCGGCAGAGGTGCTGGCACAAACGCTGGCCCAGGAATGGGGATGTGGTGTTGCCAGGATGTTACAGATTTCAACTCAATGGGAACATATCATGTTGTTTCCTATTATGAGTTCGGCCTACTATCTGGTGATTCAGGTAGAACGCACTGCTCCATTAATGCTGGTGATGGTAGACCTGGAAAGGGCGCTGGAGGAAGTGACGGCTGAAGAACTGGCTGACCTGCGCACAGTGACATGCGCTTCGGATGATACGCCCGTATTAGATGCGGCAGAACTCATCCAGGCGGTACAAGAATGGCTGCGAGGTAAACAATCTTCATGAAATAAATTATAATTTTTACAATTTTCACGTTTTCTTATGATCTTAAACTACATTACTAGATGGTATAATAGGTCAGAGGTTAATATTCCGTTTGATCCTATTTGTAACCTGGATGAATTTGACTGTGTATAGGAAGTTAAACGCTAACTCCGGTGAAGACCGGCCTGCTCCCAAGAACGAGTGCAAGTGCCCTTATTGCTCTCGTCGTTTCAATACACCGGACGAACTTACCCTGCATATCGTCACGCGCCATACTCAGACGGGTATTCGCCGGGGGCCAGCTCAGGCGGGTACAGGCAGTAGCTAAAAGATCAGGGATGGCGGTGTACCTCGCGTGCGATTTGTGCGGCGATGGCTGCATTGTTGACCAGCAGCGCAGTATTGGCCTGTCGAGATTGGCCTCCACTGTGTTCTACCACCCGGCTCAGTAAAAATGGTGTGACCTGCTTGCCATATATGCCTTGTTCTTCGGCTTCACGGGTCGCCTGCTGGATAGCTGCTTCGGCATCTTCGGGGGATAATGCAGCGTCGGGGGGCACGGGTACAGTAATCAAAATTCCATGTTGAGCTTCTAGTCTATGGGAAGCCATGATAATCTGTGCTGCCTGCGCAGCACCCTCTACGCAAACATCCACTGGTAGCCCGCTGCTGCGGCTGTAAAAAGCAGGCAGCAGGGTTGTTTGATAGCCGATGACTGGTACACCCTGTGTTTCCAGTACCTCCAGAGTAAGCGGTAAGTCCAGGATGGATTTCGCGCCGGAGCAGACCACCGCTATCGGGGTGCGCCCCAACTCAATCAAGTCTGCCGACACATCAAACGGCTGACCGCGATGTACCCCACCAATGCCCCCGGTTGCAAAAATTTTGATCCCTGCCATATGCGCCACGATCATAGTGCCTGCCACAGTGGTCGCCGCGTCTTCACTCAGTCCCACTGCAATCGGCAGATCGCGGCGGCTGCATTTGCGGACTGTCCCTGCTGGCATTGATCCCAGCCGCTCAATGGCTTCGACAGACAACCCCACGCTGATCTGACCTTGCAGGATGGCAATTGTGGCGGGTACTGCACCATGACCGCGCACCGCCTGCTCCATTGCCAGCGCTGTTTCGACATTGGCCGGGTAGGGGAGTCCATGTGTGATTAAGGTGGATTCCAGTGCTACGATGGGTTCGTTCTGGGCCAGGGCGGCTGAAACTTCTGGGGAGAGGTCAATTTCTGGGTTCATATCAGTCCTTTTACTCTACGCGGTCATTGTAGTATAGATGAAAAAGACCCGCAGGGTTGGCCTGCGGGTCATGAGATCGGAATTCAGGGCGGGCAACCTGCCTCCGCCCTGATGATGTGATAGCCGCTTAGGGGATGACCTGGAGGGCATCCACGCTAAAGAGGCGTGTATCACGATTTTCGAAGATGACCTCGTGTTCACCTTCCCCCAAGCCGTAGATCAGGATCGGAGTGAAGTAAGTCGCCTTCTTGGCATTCTGGCTGAAGTTGGTGCATTCCAGTTCGTTACCATCCACAGCTTCCACGACCAGGCAGACGCGCACGTTGCTGCTGTTCTTTTTGCTTGCGGTCTGGTAGATAGTGAGCGCATTACCTTCTACGAACAACTGCATGATAGAGCCGACGTAGCCAGTGGTACGCTCAGTAAGCTGCCAGGGGCCTTTCGAAGGGTTCTTCTTTGCCACAATTGCATCCCAGAAGACTGCTGGTGCGAAGCGTACCGCGCTGGCAAAGAGGCTGGCGAGTTCCACATCATCATACATGCCCGGCTGAAGTGCAGTGCCATCCGTGACATCGCCAAAGATTACCACTGCGTCTACATCCAGGAAGTCCTTCGCGCCAATGGAACTATCGTTAACACGCAGGCGGGCCTTGTAGCTGTTCGCGTCGAGGCCATAGACTGTGTGACCAAAGCGATCCACCTTGCCCTTAGCAATGCTTGTCGAGAGGTTACGACAGACTTCGCCAGGGCTCGATCCCCAGGTTGTGAAAGTCGCAGCAGGCGCATGGCACAACTGGAAGTTGATACCTGTGTTCGCCTGTTGTGTGACAATAGCGAACCCGGTTCCGGTGAAGTTGAATTCCAGGGTTGCCCCGTTGGCCCGTGTGCGAATCTGCGTACCACCAAAGGCGCGTGCATTCTTGGCCCCAAGCGACCAGTTATTGCTGATGTTGATGATGCCGCCATTGGTCATGAGGAAGTCATCATAGATGCCTTCGTCCAGGATACTGTTCAGCACAACCTGGAAGCCATCGATGTTGAATCTGCCAGGGGTGAGCGTGCGGTAAGTGATCGACTGTGTGACGGCTGCTCCAGTGTTGTTGGTCAGGGTCACGGTGTGGTAACGGTTGGTCCGCATATCACGCACGCTACAGTTTGGCCCGGTGTTGACATTCGCCACACAGATGAGCAGGGTGGCACTGTTGGTGTTAGCGGCTGGGCCACTATCCAGCACGACTGTAGCGCGTCCTGGCCCACCAGATGCGGGTGGTACTTCTACACGGAGAGAGGCGATTGCGCCCACATGTTTATTCGAGGCACGCCCACTATCGTCCACCACCGTCACATAGCTGCTGTTGGTAAAGCTGCTGGCGGGCTTACCTGTGACAGGTGCCCAGCGGTTGCGTGGCAGCAGCATGAGATAAGGTTCACCCGGCGCTTCAAGCGCATTTTCATTGTACGAGCCTGCTTCAAGGATACCGAGAGTGGACGCTGTGTCCTGGAAGATGCCCACAAAGTCAATCTTCAGCGTCCCGCTCAGGTTTACCACGCGCACACTGTACAGGCTGTTGGCCAGCCCATTGACTGCACGGCTGGTGGTTGTATTGGTCGAGCCGCTGTTGCTGTAGGTATAGCAGTTCGCGTCGATGTCGGCAGGATTGGGGATGCTGCCTGCTTCGTAGCAGACCTGCATATTGCCACCCACTGAGTCGATCACTGTGCCGATCTCAAAGCCCGTACCCTGGAACTCGAAGACCAGTGAGTTATTGGCTGCTGAGGTCTGTGCTACGCTGCCACCGCTGTAAGCATTGCCAGTCAATGGTGCCCAACCCGCACCCGTGAGGCCATCATCGACCACCGGGTAGGTTTCTTCGTAGCGGCCTTTTACCAGCGCGCCGGCGGCATTGACGACATTCACGTAGTCAACTGACAGGTTGCCTCCGCTTAAGCGACGGACTCGCACAGTATAGTTGGCTGCCGCACCGCCAATGTTGCGGGTATAGACCTGAACACTGCTGCCAGGGGCAGGCGGCCAGTTCTGGCAGTTGTCAGTGACGTTGTTGGCATTAGCGATGATTCCCGCCACATAGCAGACCTGCATCTGGTTGGCGGCTGTTGCCAGCGCACCGACCTGGAAACTGCTGCCATTGATGTGGAAGAGCAGGGTCGCGTTGTTGGCACCCGTCTGTTTGGCGCTGTTAGCGCTGAAGGCTTTGCCTGCTACAGTGGCCCAGTTGTTGTCGAAGCCCAGGAACGGATGAAAGTCTTCATAGGCACCAGGGGTCACGATGCGGTTGGTATAGACATCCACTGCATCCAGGATGAACCTGCCCGGCGATGTGATAATGACCGACACCTGATGCGGATTGGTGTCCGGCAGGTGGGCGATCACAGGTCGTGCATCGCCTGCGAAGCTGCGGCAGTTGCCACCATCCACGCAGACCTCGACGCGAGCATTGCTCT
>JBGSXK010000402.1:0-2234 GCA_041751455.1 Anaerolineae bacterium | reverse complement strand
ACGGCTATGGGCACGAGTCCCTCACCGATACATCTGATTTACTTTGAGCATTACTCTCTGTACAATACCTGGGTTACTCACGCGGGCATCTGCCCCTATCAACCCATCAGGCATACGGCCGATTTCCGTTGGACAAAGGATGAGAACTGGCCGCCGCCAGTATTCGGGGCTTACCCCTATACCTACCCGGCTTTTCTCAGCCCGGCCAGCGAGCTTCGTTATAAGTGTTGATGGTTGTATAAACTATGTGCGGAATCTGCGGCATCATTGACCTGACGAAGCAGCAGCGCGCCGACCCTGAACTCGTGCGCCGTATGTCCCAGCTAATCGCCCATCGTGGGCCGGATGGTGATGGCTTCTACACTGCGCCCAATGTCGCGTTGGGGATGCGCCGCCTCAGCATCATCGACGTGGACGGCAGCGACCAGCCACTTTATAACGAAGATGGCAGCATCGCGCTGGTGTTCAATGGCGAAATCTACAATTACCGCGAACTGCGTGCTGATCTGCTGGCACGGGGGCATCACCTGCGCACCGAAGGCGACGGCGAAACGCTCATCCACCTGTACGAAGAACACGGCCTCGACTTTTTCCGTTATCTGCGCGGCATGTTCGGCTTCGCGCTGTGGGATTCTAACGCTGAACGGCTGGTGCTGGCGGTCGATCATATCGGCATGAAGCCGCTTTACCTGCACGAGCGCGACGGCCTGCTGCTGTTCGCCAGTGAGGTTAAAGCGCTGTTTGCGGATTCCGCCACCCCGCGCCGCCTCAATCTCGATGTGCTGGATACTTATCTCAGCTTCGGCTATATGATCGGTGATGAGACCCTGTTCGATGGGGTGTGCCGCCTGCCGCCGGGTCATGCCTGCGTGGTCGAAAAGGGCGCGGCACGGCTGCATCCGTACTGGGAGTTTGGCAAGCCCTCACCCCTTTCCCCCCAGCCCTCATTCCCCTCTCCCTCAGGGAAAAGGGCCGGGGGTGAGGGCGAAATCATCGAGCAAGCCCGCGCCCTGCTGAGCGAATCCGTGCATATTCACCTGCGCAGCGATGTGCCGCTTGGGTTGTTCCTCAGCGGTGGCATTGACTCAGCGGCGGTGCTGGCGCTGATGGCACAGGAGGCCAGCGGGCGCATCAAAACCTACACCATCGGCTATGATATGGCTGTGCCGGATAACGAACTGGCGCAGGCCAGACGCATCGCCCACCATTTCGAGACAGAACATCACGAGCGCGTTATCAACGCCAATGACTGGTGGAACGGCTTCGAGCAGTATGTCTATTATCACGATGAACCAAACGCCAATCCGTCGGCGGTGTCGCTGCTCCTGCTTTCGGAGATGACCGCGCAGCAGGTCAAAGTGGTGCTGACCGGATTGGGCGGAGATGAGTTATTTGGCGGTTACCCTTTCCATCACACGATTCCACAGTTATTAGCGCGTCAGGAGACATGGAGGCGGTTCGCTTCGTTGAGTGGAGTGCTGGCCGCGCTGGAAGCGTATTATCCTGCCATGAAACGCTATCGTTATATCGGTGCGCTGCCGACGTATCTGCCGCGTTTACGTCATGCGCTGCTCCCGCGTGATGAGGCGCTGCTGCGGATGCAGTCGTTTGATGGCATGGTCTTCAGCGATGCGCTGCGGCGGCGTTTATACGGCGCGGATTTACAGGCAGCGTGGGATCGGGCGCAGCACCGCCAGAAAACCTACAGCGTCATCCTCGAAAAAAGCTGGCGCGATGACCCCTATAACACGGCGCAGGCACTGGTGATTAACACCTGGTTGACCGGCAACGCCCTGCTCTCGCAGGATAAGACGGCGATGGCGCACTCATTAGAGGCGCGTGTCCCCTTCTTCGATCCAGCCTTGCTCGATTTCGCCGCACAAATCCCCCCGGCTGTCCGTATGAAAAGCAACAAGTATGTGCTGCGCGAGGCGCTGCGGCCCTATCTGCCGGATTTCGCGCTGCAACGCCCCAAACAGCCTTTCAGCACGCCCATCATGCAGTGGTTCGAGGGTGATATGGCCGGGCGCATTCAGGCTGTGCTGCGCGACCCGGCGGCAGGTGTGCGTGATCTGTTCCACACGGGCACACTGGATAAGCTGCTGGATGCGCACTTCAGCGGGCGCGAACGGCATACCGAGGTCATCTTCCGCCTGCTGACGCTGGAATTGTGGCAGCAGCGCTTCCAGTTGAGCTGAGACCATCCGGCGCTGGAAAGCCAGGCTTGAATTTTC
>JBGSXK010000401.1:0-8983 GCA_041751455.1 Anaerolineae bacterium | reverse complement strand
ATCGTCATCGACAATCTGGAAACTGTCATAGATGCCCAGGTACTTTTGCCGCAGCTTAAACGATTCAGCGGTGAATCACGATTTCTGCTGACCGCACGCCACACCTGCCCCGGTGTATGGAATCTTCGGGTCGCCCAGCTTTCGATAGATGAAAGCAGGGATTTGATGTATGGCGTATTGGGAGCAGATGGCCAGTTGAGCGAGAAGGATTTCCGCGCGGTCTACGGAGCCGTGGGGGGGGTGCCACTGGCGTTGAAGCTGGTGGCCGCTCAGTTACGCTGGATGCCCCCGGCGAAGGTGTTAAAAGACCTGCAACGAGTGCGTAAAGCCTATGCGGACAAAAACTTTGACCTCATGTACCAGTATCTTTACCGCCTGAGCTGGAAACAGCTTAGCGAAGAAGCCCGGCGGCTGCTGATAGTAATGGCGCTGGGGGTCGCGCCGGATGGCGCAGATTGGGACTGGCTACAAGGGATGGCACTGGCTTCCGGTTTTGATCCTGCTTCGTTTGAACGCGCGTTAAACGAATTATGGTCAAAGTCGCTGGTTGAGGTTATCCCTGACACAGAGGGGCAGCTCTATCTGTTACATCGCCTGACGATTACCTTTGTCCAGACCAATATCATGCAGGTTTTTTAGAGCCTATGACGGCTGAGCAGGATCACGATACAGATTGGGGTTTTTATGCCACCCAGGGAAAAGACTTCGCTCAGAAACTTTACCCGCAGCAGGTGCGCTATGCCATAAATTATGTACGTGAGAACCGTCATCAGCCTTTTGTCCTCAAAAAGCAGCTTGGGAATATTTTTTACCTGCTGGCGCAGGTGCAGGCACAGCCCGACCTTACTCTTATCGTCCTGGATCTGATCCAGATGCTGGATACCCTGCCTTATCGCCTGGGCTACTGGACAGAGTGGGAGGATGCGCTGCGTTATGCGATTCGATCGACCCACGATCATCCGCACCCGGCAATGCAGATCGAATTTTTACAGCAGCTTGCTAATCTGATGCTGCTGAAAGGCCAGTGGGTAGAAGCACAGGATCTCAGCCAGTCAGCCTGGGTCATTGCCAGAGGGATGGGTGATTCTGCGCTGATCATGCAGGCCGCCAGCGGGATGATTGGCGCACTGCTGGATGGCGGAAAACTGCACGAGGCGAATGCCCTGCTGGAAGCTGCCACCCACGAAGCGCAGCAGACAGATGCCGAAAGGCCGCTGCCTGCTGTGGTCGCGGGCAGGCTCGCTTATCTACGGGCTTTATTAGGCTGGTACAGGGGTGAACTGCACAGCGCGGTAAACGATTTTGACCAGGCGATTACACAGTTACAGGCTTCCGCCGCGCTCGAAGCTGCTCATGCCTACCGCCTGCGCGGTCTCTCCTTCTGGCAGCTTGGCGATTACCTGCCCGCAGTACGCGACTTCAAGCAGGCCGCACGCCATTTCGAGAAGCAGGCCGATCTTTACAGCATGTGGTGGGCGCTGGGCAACCTGGGGCTGGTCTACTGGAGCATTGGCCGATTAGACCGTGCGCAGCACCTGACCCGGCGCAGCCTGCGTGTGTTCCGGCGCTTTGGGTCATCATGGCAGGTAGCCGGGCAGTTGGGCAATCTGTGTGTGATTTATCTCTCGGCGGGGCGGCTACCACAGGCGCTGCGTGTGGCTGAGGAGCATGTGCAACTCGCGCAGCGCCTCAACCTGCCTGTGCAGATTATGCGGGCCGAGGCTAATTATGCCATTATCCAGCTTCATCAGGGGTAGGCAGCAGCAGCCTTAACCCTGTTGGAACGCAGCCGGGCTTTTGCCGAACAATCACGTGGACGCTCGCCTGCTATCGGAACACTGTATGTTAACATGAGCCGCTGTTACCGTCTGCTGGGAGATGTAAAGCGCGGCAGGCCTTTTGCACAGCAGGCTTTAGCGCTGGCACGGGAAACACACTCACTCCCGCTGGAAATTCTGGCGCTGCGCTGCCTGGCAGAATATCCCGAAGAAAATCCCCATTCATGTCTGCGGCGGGCGCTGCGGCTTGCCCGGCACTCTCACCGCCAGCTCGATCAGGCGGCGTGTGGATTGGCGCTGGCGCACCTGGATGCTGATGCAGCATTGTGGGCACGGGCGGCATATCTGCTGGAAAAGTGTGGGGCGGACGGCTGGTTAGTCGGCCATAATGACCATCAGCCACTTTTACTTCCACTGATAATGTGAGAGTTGATTTCAAACTTTTATGAACCTTAAATATAGCTTTTGAACCTTTAAAGTGCTATCATTATGTGAAACAAGTTGTGGAGACTGTGCTGATGCCCCGCCTCACCCGTCACGAGCAAATTCGCACCAAAAACAAGCAGCAGGCAGCGAAATCCGGCTGGCCGCAGCCGCGCACCTATGATGATGAGATTGATGAACTGCTGGCAATGACCTGCGATGCTGACCCACGTTTGCGACAGGAGGCTGCTCAGGCACTATGTCCCTGTCATGTACAGCATAATCACCCGCAGGTGTGGGATAGGTTGATGGGGATGGTGAATGATCCCGACTCGAAGGTACGCGGGGTGATTCTGCATACCCTGGCTGATGGTTCACCTCGTGAACGCAAGGGCGAGATCGTAGCCGCGATTGAGCGCATGTATCATGATCCCGACCCGAAGCTGCGCCGACGGGTGCGTAAGTTGCTGGCACAGTACCGGCAAACCGGAAAAATTAATATCCTGTAGACCATTCGGAACGATGCATTCCAGTTCGGTTTTCTCACCATTGTAGGCATCTCGCAGCGCCGACTATAATCGCTGTGATTATCATTTTACGTCGGTCACAGACCATGCCACAACGAATCGTCATTAAGCTGGGCACAAGCGTGCTTACGAATGGCACCGCGCGGCTAAACCGCCAGCGCATGTTAGAAATCGCTCAGCAGGTAGCTAAGCTGCGCCAGCAGGGACATGAGATCGTCATGGTCTCGTCCGGCGCGCAGGCCGCCGGGCGCGAGCGTCTCGACTTCCCGGAGATGGAACGCTCGCTGCCCACCAAGCAGATGTTGAGCAGCATCGGCCAGGGACGGCTGATGCAGATTTATAGTGAACTGTTCGACATTTTCGATATCATCGTGGGACAGGTCCTGCTTACACGTGGCGACCTGGATAACCGTACCCGTTATCTTAACGCACGTAACACACTGCTCACCCTGCTCGATCACCATATTGTGCCCATCATCAATGAAAACGATACCACCGCCACCGAGGAAATCCGTGTGGGGGATAACGACAATCTCTCAGCCCTGGTGGCGAATCTGCTGGAATCGGATCTGCTGGTGATTCTCACCGATCAGCCCGGTTTATTCACCGCTGACCCACGTCGCAGCCCAGAGGCCAGCCTGATCGCACAGGTCACACAGATCACGTCAGAGACCTGGGCGCTGGCCGGGGGTGTGGGTACGGGGTTGGGCACGGGCGGCATGGTCACGAAGATTCAGGCGGCGCAGCTTGCCAGCCGCAGCGGAGTTACCACGGTGATTGCCTCTGGCAATGAGTCTGATGTGCTGCTGCGCCTGCTGGCCGGGGAAAGTATCGGCACACGCTTTGAAGCGACCACCACGCACCTGGAAAGCCGTAAACGCTGGCTCGTGATGGATAAACCCAGGGGTATCCTGCGTGTGGACTCAGGCGCAGCACGGGCGGTGCGCAGCGGGGGCGCGAGTCTGCTGCCTGTGGGGGTTGTGGCAGTGGAGGGTACTTTCGAGCGTGGAGATACGCTGGCGGTGTTTGACCCGGCGAATTTAGAAATCGCACACGGGCTGGCGGGTTATCATAGTGCAGACCTGCGTCAGATTTGTGGTGTGAAGTCGGAGCGGATTATCGAGATTCTGGGTTACAGCTACGGCGACGCGGTTATTCACCGTAATAACATGGTGCTGCTAGGATAATAGTCTGTCACCTGCCCGCCATTTCCTCATACACATCTACTGTAGCGGCGGCCACCCGCGCATGAGTATAGCAGGACAGCACACGCGCGCGCCCCTGCTCCCCCAACCACACACGCCAGGCTGCATCAGCCTGCAAATCGGCCAGATGCCGCGTCAGCGCCAGCACATCGCCTTCGGGAAAGATCAAACCAGCGCCGCCAATCACATCAGGGATCGCGCCGCTGTCGGAGCCAATCACCGGGACAGCACTTGCCATCGCCTCGACCAATACACGCCCAAACTGCTCTTTCCAGTGCGGGCGTGTGAGCGAAGGCAGCACGAAAACATCCAGTTTATGGTACTGCGCAGGCATGGCGGTAGAGGGCATATGATCGCAAAACTCCACCCGGTCATGAATGCCCAGGCGGATCGCCAGTGCTTCCAGATCCCGGCGCAGCGGCCCGCTGCCGATCAGTCGTAGCCGCCAGTCGGGATTTTCCAGCCGTTCCGCCGCTTCCACCAGCACATCCAGCCCTTTTTCCTCCACCAGCCGTCCAAAGTAACCAATGGTAAACGGCCTGGGCGTGGGGGGCGTGGCGGCGGGCTGAAACAGGTCGGGGTCTACGCCGAACTGCGGCACGACTTGCAGCGGGCCGCTGTAACCCTTCGTGCGCCAGACCTGCGCCGCGCTTTCTGTGCCCGCCAGAGTGTAATCCACATGGGACAACACCCACTGTTCGCCCCAACTGAAGGGAGGCGGATAGCGGCGGGGGAGGTTCTGCCAGCTAAAAAAGAGCGTTTTCGCCCCAGCACGGCGCGCATGATACAGCGCGTGCCAGGTTGCTATGTTATAGGGTTCTTCGTCAATGTGAACAATATGTGGGCGGAACTCGCGCAGATAAAGCGGAAACTGTGGATAATGATGAAGGTGGAAGCGCCCGTTAAAGCGTATCGGCGTGGCTTCCAGCCGATAGCCTTCGGTATAAACGCGCTCCAGAGGAATATCCCCACGTTCGTCCTTCCAGGAGGGGGGCACCAGCGCCAGCAGTTCCACACCACGCCGGGCTATTTCTTCCAGCTTACGCTGGTAGATGCCGACGATACAGGCTTTGGAGAGCATCAGGACGCGCAGTGCAGACCCACCCACATTACGCCTCGCCCTCGACCAGCCGTGCCGGACGCAGCAGGCCGATGAGAATCGCCAGGATGACCTTGATCATATAATAGGCCGAGCGCAAGCTGGTGATGGAGGAGCGCCCGCCCTGGCGCGGCTTCATCGTCACCGGAATTTCATGAATACGCAGCCCAGCACGATGTGCTACCACTAAAGCTTCCGGTTCCGGGTAATCGTGTGGGTAGATGCCGGCGAACAACCTGATCGCGCGGCGGTTAAAGGCAGCAAAGCCGGAGGTAGGGTCAGTAATTGACTGGGAGGTAATGGTAGAGATCAGACGCGAGAGAATGAGAATACCCACACGACGGGGCGCAGGGGTGTGATAACCACGGTCTTCAATAAAACGCGAACCAATGATAATGTCACCTGTGCCATTTTGCAGCGCTTCGGCCAGGAGACGCAAATCTCCTGTGTCGTGTTGGCCATCGCCATCCAGCCGCAGCACTGCTTCGTAACCCTGGTCTGCCGCGAAGATGAACCCGGTCTGTACTGTCGCGCCAATACCTACGTTATAGGGCAGGTGCAGCACAATCGCCCCGGCGGACTCCGCCAGCGTGCCGGTATGATCCGTCGAGCCATCGTTAAGTACGGCCACATCTGCCCAGGGCAGATGTTGACGCACGGCAGCAATCACGCTGGTGATACTATCTTCTTCATTCAGCGCCGGGATAATTACCAGCGTAGGCAAAGAGGTATGAGTTGGCATAGGTTTACCTGTAGGGGTATGGCGTGCCATTCCCCTACATGCTGATTCTCAAGATGGGTTGATTTTTCACCCGAAACGGCGGCGCGTCAAGGTCGCACCTTTAGCGCCAGGGGGGTGTTTCCAGAAGGCCGCCATTCTGCCACAGTTGATTTAACCCGCGTGTCATGGGTAGCGCGCTGTCTGGCCCCAGATGGCGGTTATAAATTTCGCTGTAATTGCCCACCTGCGCAATTACCTGCACCATAAAATTGTTGGGCAGCCCCAGTCCGTTGCTGACCCCCAGAACGGAGTCGAGGAACTGTGCTGCTGGACGGCCTACGCGGGCGATATACACTTCATCATTCTCGCCTTCAGCTCGCACAAAGTCGTTCACGTTCTGGCTGTTGATATCAAGCTGCTCGGCATAAAGCAAACCCCATAGTGTCCAGTTGACAATCGCTTCCCACTGTTTATCTCCATAACGGTAGAGCGCGCCTTGCCCGGTATGGGTAAAGGGCTGCTCCCACACCCTGTAATCACCCGGAATCTCCACACTCTGCCGCCGGATTTCCAGCAGTGAGCGTTCGAGAGTTTGCGCATCACAGCGCCCGGACTGAAACGACTCCTGGAGTGCAATCAGATTATCAAAGGTCAACAGGTCGAAAGGGAGTCCTCGGCGGCTCATCTCCGCCCGAATATTGGTTTCAGCAGGGGTCCCAGCGAGGGTGCAAATAGTCTCACCACTCAAATCTGCCCAGGTCTCGATGCCACTGTCCACCCGCACCATAATAGATTGACCGTCGTAATAGATACTGGGGCCAAACTGGAGCAGCGGGTCGGTATCACGGGACAGATTCAGCGTCAGATGATGCAGCAGCATGACATCCACCTCACCTGTGAGCAGACTGGTGGGAGGCACGCTGGCTGGTTGCAGCCGGTAGTCCACTGCTGCTTTGTCACCAAAGATCGCTACGGCAATGGCAGTACAAAAATCAACATGAATGCCTGTAATATCGCCTGTGTTGGGGTTCAAAAACCCGAAGCCGAAGACATTCTCGTTTACGCCGCAGATCAACTGCCCACGCGCCAGCACCGAGGCCAGCGTAGTCGCGGGGGGTACGGGTGTAGGAGTCTGTGCTTGCAGCGCGGGCACACTGATAAGCAGTGTGACAAAGATAAGCAGCACCAGCCTGATTGTTTTGGTCATCAATTTTATGACTCACTATTTTGGGCGCAGTTCTTCCAGTTTCTTGACGATCAATTCGCGGATTTCACCTGGCTCGGCATGACGACCCAGCACCTTCTTGGAGAAGATCAACTCGCCGTTCAACGTCACTTCAAACACGCCACCCCGGCTGGGGATCAACTGCCAGGAACGCATAAACACCGCAATTTCCTTCTCGCCTAATACTTCGTCCGTCAAACTGACGGCACGTGGTGTGTAATTTCAGGCCAGACAGTATTCGAGCGTAATGTCCATAAGAGGATAGTGCATCGCATTTTCTCCTTTAAGATGGCGGGTAAAGGTTACCACCAGACAGCAAATGATTTCCAGCTACTATAACAAATTCGCTAGATGCTACCAACCCTTAAGAAGCAATCTATTGATTTTTCCCTAACCCACGTCACAATAAATTAAAGGATGAGAGTCTGAACCGATGGTGGAAATGACCGAAATTGAAAAAATCTTTGGAGAATACACGCGACTGCGAGGTGAAGGGGCCGACATAAAAACAGCGCTGGCACAGCTCCAGGAAGCAATCGAGCAGTTGGAGGACAGCGCCAAGCGCGAACTCGCGCGGCAGCTTCGTGCGGCTGAGGCCGGAAAAAGCGCGACCAGCGCGGCAGCAGTCCAGCGGATCGGGGCAATCAACCCGGATGAAGACAGCACGGCCACTGTTGAGTTTGAAATTGTGTGGATCAACTGCCCCCACTGCGGCCGCAGCAACCAGCGCCACGAGCTGCTGTGTTATGCCTGCGGGCGACTGCTGGAAAGGGTCAACAGCCAGAACGAAACCCAGGCGCTGGCAGAGACCAATGACCTTACTCTGAGCGATGATTTCTTCGGGCAGGACTCCGTTCTGATATTAAAACTACGCACCAGTGAAACGGCTTTTGAGGTGCGCCCCCAGTCTGTGGAACAATATGAGATCATCCTGGGGCGGAGCGGCAGCGGCAGCGCCATTATGCCGGATGTGGATCTTGCCAGCATAGAGGGCGAAAAATATGGGGTTTCGCGCCTGCATCTGAGCATCCGTTACCAGCATAAGCATAACACCCTGAGCCTGTTTGATCTGGGCAGTGCCAACGGTTCTTACATAAATGGCCAGCGCCTGCACCCGCACGAGGTGCGCGTCCTGCGGCATGGTGACGAACTGCGGTTGGGCAAGCTGGTGCTGCGGGTGGCCTACCGGCATCACTGACGCGCCAGCGCCCGCACCATCACGCTGATCTCATCCACCACCCGCGCGAACAGGTCAAGCATTAGCGCATCCTCAAGCTGGTAAGCCCCGCCAAAGCTGCCGTCCCCCAATACCTCGCGCGTGGGGTGACCTTCGTCAATATATCCCAGGTTAACAGGCGGCTTTTCCCCGGTGGGAGATTCGGCGACACGGTTAAACGGGAAGTTCTCGCCCCAGTTGGCGTGGTCGATCCGTCGCTGCTGCTCAGCCTCGAAAGCCACCGCCGCCGGACCATCATACCAATCATGCCAGATAATACGGGCGAGGCCATCCAATTGCAGCTCACGCAGTGTTTCCGGCATTTTGTTGACGCTGTGTCCATTGAGGATGAAAAATCCACCGAAACCCTGATGCAGCAAACTCTGCACTATTTCCATCATCACCGTATCAAAAGTCGGCTTGCTCAGACTGATGGTGCCGGGAAAGGCCGCGAAAAAGCCGCTGATGCCAAAATTGAGCGGCGGCCCGACCAACACATGCTCACGCTCTGCCACTGCCAGAGCAATTTTTGAGGGAATCAGAATATCTGTGAGCAGGCTGAGATAAGCATGTTGTTCAGTTGCGCCGGTAATCAGGATAATGCGGTCATCAGTTTGCAGATAGCGTTCTACATCCATCCAGTTGAGGTCTTCGAGTCGCATGGTCACACCTTATATAGGGCTTATAGGGGGTGGCTGTCATCCACCAGTTCATCCCACTATAGCGCTTTAGAAATGGCAGTTCAATATACATTACGGTTCATTCTCGCGGCGGCATTGGAATGAAAGG
>JBGSXK010000400.1:0-11369 GCA_041751455.1 Anaerolineae bacterium | reverse complement strand
TTTATATCCTGGCGATGAATGGGCTGGTGCTGGGCGCGGTGCTGGGACTGGTGGCTTATTATGGCCTGAGTGGAGTGCTGCTGGAGTTCATTATCGGGCATGGGGTGATTGAGCTGAGTGTGATTTTCATCGCAGGTGGGGCAGGGCTGCAACTGGGCTGGGCGCTGCTTAACCCTGGTCTGTACACGCGGCGGGACGCGCTTAACCTGGCGGCGCGGCGGGCTATCGTGCTGGTGTCGGCTGGTATCCCTTTGCTGATTATGGCAGGGTTGATTGAGGGCTTTCTGTCCCCTTCTGATTCGGACTTGCCGCTGTGGGGGAGGGCATTGGTGGCGGCAGGCAGCGGGATGCTGCTTTATGGTTATCTGCTGCTGGCGGGGCGTGAGCGTGCCGTGAAACGTGGTACGTACATTAATCTGCAAAGCGCCAGCGATGAGCAACCCCTGTGAGACATCCTGTTTTGCTGATGAGTGTGGGATGGTTGCTGCTTTTGGGCCTGTTGTTTGCGCAGGCACAGACGGGTGATCTGGACAGCGTCATCGCCCAGGCCACTGCGCCGCGCGCGGATTGGCCATTTTATTATGAAGTGGCCGGGCAGGACATCGTTGATGATGCGGGCATGGTGTATCTGACCCTGCGCGATGCGGCCACTGGTGAACAATTTGAGGGCATTGTGGATGTGATGCCTGTGGTGCGGCGGGCAGATGGCTGGGAAGCACGGCTGCCGGGCGACCCGGCGCATGGAGCATTATGGAATACACTGCCGCCGGGCGTGCTGCGCCGTTATAACACCACCCCGTATAAACCCCCGGCTGATCCCAGATTGGGGCCTGAGCAACCGTATCGTTTTCCGTGGCTGGATGGACAGTGGGCGACAGTCACCCGCAGCTACCGGGCGCATGGGCCGGGGCAGATTGATTTTGACCTGGGCGGGCTGGATGTGAGCGCGGCGAAGGACGGCACGATTATCTATGCGCATGACGGCAGCAGTCGTAATGCCTTCGACTCCGGCGCGTGGTGGTACTGGAATGTGGTGATCATCGAACACGGGCCGCATGAGTATTCGCTTTATGGGCATTTACTGCCTGGAAGTGTGCCGCAGATGATCAGGGCGCAGTGTTCCAATGACCTGAGCCAGCCGAACTGTGCTGTGCCGATTAAAGCCGGCGAGATCATCGGCCAGGAGGGGAATACCGGATTTTCGAATAATCCACATCTGCATGTCGAGTTCGGGCAGGCGTATGGCATTGTGCCTTATCCTGATGGGCAGGGGGGGGTGGTGTATGCCGGGCATGTCTATAAAGAGCAGAATGTGGCGTTTGAGGGGTACAGCGCAACGGACGTGGGGCGGTGGGGCCTGGGTGATCTGCACCAGGCCAGCCATGGAGCGCAAGCGCCAATGGGTGAAAATCTGGTGCGGAATGGGGATTTCGGCAGGGGGACGGACGAATGGACTGCCTCCGGGCAGATCAACTGGCAGGTGCGCGAGGGGGTAATGCGCGTGACACGACTGCGTACCAGCGACCCGCCAGACTGGGCACGTTTCTATCAGGACCTGAACTATGGTATTGCAGCGAACAGGCTGCTGGAAGTAGTGCTGCTGCTGGGGAATGACAGCGGCATCCGCAAGACGGTGTCGGTGAGTCTGTTTAACAGTGCCGGGCGACATTATGGGGAGATCAGTTGTGCATTTGCACTGGAACCCGGTAGAGCATTGCAACCTTATATCGTGCGTGGGGTGACGAACCGCACCTGGGCGAATGTTCGCCTTGAGTTCAGCGTGAATCCGCCGGATGGCGCGCCTGCTGCGCTGGTGGACGAGGTAGTGGCAAGGCGGGTGTCGGGTATCCCTTTCAGGGATGTGACTTGCGGGGATGGCTGAACCACAAAGTAAAGTAAAAGAAGTGATGAATCGAGGACAAACGAAGCATCACCGATGACTCAAAGTCTCTATTTTTATTCTAACTAAGGAGAACTATTGATGCGTGTGCTGTACATTGATATTGACAGCCAGCGGCCAGACCACCTGGGCTGTTATGGTTATCATCGCAATACCAGCCCGAATATCGATGCGCTGGCGGCGGAGAGTGTGCGCTTTGAGAATGTTTATGTCTCCGACGCGCCGTGTCTGCCTTCGCGCAGTGCGCTGTGGAGTGGGCGTTGTGGCTTTCGCAACGGGGCCGTAGGGCATGGCGGCACGGCAGGCGAGCCGTTTGTCGAAGGGGCTTCGCGCGGGTTTCGCAATCTGTTCGGCTCGACAGGATGGATGTGGGCGCTGCGGCAGGCGGGGCTGTATACGGCGACGATCAGCTCGTTTGGGGAGCGACACTCGGCATTTCATTGGTACGCGGGCTATAACGAAATACACAATCCCGGCTACAACGGGCTGGATGTGGCCGATGATGTGACTCCGGTGGCACTGGAATGGCTGCAACGCAACGGAGAGCGTGAAAACTGGTTTTTGCACCTCAATTACTGGGATCCGCATACGCCCTATCGTACCCCGCCGTCTTTTGGCAATCCGTTTGAACAGGAACCGCTTGCGGCGTGGCTCACGGAGGATGTGCGGCGGGAGCGGTGGGAGAGCTTTGGCCCGCACGGCGCGCAGGAACCGCATGGTTATGGCAGCGAAGCGTTTTACACCCATTACCCGCGTATCCCGGCGCAGCTTGACTCGATGGAGACGGTCAAGCAGTGGGTGGATGGTTATGATGTGGGGGTGCGTTATACGGATGAGCATATCGGGCGGGTGCTTAATGCCATGGCCGATAGGGGCATTCTGGATGACACGGTGGTTATCATCAGCGCGGATCATGGCGAGAACCAGGGCGAGCTGAATGTGTGGGGCGATCACCAGACGGCGGATCAGATTACGTGTAATGTGCCGCTGATTGTGCGCTGGCCGGGGGTAGAGCCGCGTGTGGATAGTGGTTTGCATTATCACTTCGACTGGGCGGCGACGCTGATTGAACTGGCGGGGGGCAAAGTACCTGGAAACTGGGATGGGCAGGCGTTTAGCGAGGCGTTCCAGAATGGGCAGGAAGCGGGGCGTGAGTATGTGGTGACCAGCCAAAATGCCTGGGCGTGCCAACGTGGGGTGCGCTTTGAGAATTATATCTGCCTGCGCACCTATCATGACGGGTACAAGAATTTCGAGCCGGTGATGCTGTTTGACCTGGTGGATGACCCGCACGAGCAGCATGATCTGGCGGCGGAAAAGCCGGAAACTGTCCAGCGGGCGATGGGGCTGCTGGCCGACTGGCAGCATGATATGCTGCTGCGCAGCGCACATAATGTTGACCCGATGATGAGCGTGCTGCGCGAGGGGGGGCCGTTCCATACACGGGGTGAACTTCCGGCTTACCTCAAGCGGCTGCGTGAGACCGGGCGGGCACATCATGCCGAGCGGCTGGCCGCGCTGCATCCTGATGAACTCTAAACGTTAGTGATTTTTCATAAAACGATTATCGACAGTGACCCCGCACTCAAGTAGACTCAAACCTATTGGTTATCTACTTGTCATGAAAAGGTAGGTTTATGTCCCTGTACGTAAAGCAGCTTCAAGCGCTGGATGCCGCGATTGATGTCGATTTCTGGCGCAACCCGGAGGGCGTGAGTGTGCCGGGTGATAAGCTGAAATTTCTCTATGTGCCCGATCAGGTCGAAGCCGTCATGGTAGGGGAGATCGCGCGCAGTATCTACAAATATCAGGTGGAGCGCAGCGCGACGGATCGCCAGATTACCAAAGCGGTGATGATTACGATGGGTGGTCTGCTGCCGGGGGTGCTGCTGCACGATCATCTGGCCTGGAATCCTGATAAGCGCATCCCTCAGGTGGAATTCGGGACGCTGGGCGTACAGTGTTACGCCGGGCCGGGGCAGCCGCTGGAAACACCGCGTGTAATACAAGACCTGACGCTGGATGTACGTGGGCAGGTGGTGGCGGTGGTAGAAGACCTGGTTGATGTAGGTGGCACAGCACGTTTTGTGGCGAATCATCTGCGGGCAAAAGGGGCACGTGACAGCATACTTATCGCCCCTTACCTGAAGAACACCCGACTGGCAAGCGAAATGACGACGATTTCGTTTGGAGTGGTGCCGCCGGATACGTGGATTATCACGCCACGTGAGCGGGTGGAAACGCTGATTAAACGAGTCCCTTACTGGCGTGACCTGGGTGCGACGATGGAAGCATGTCATGCCAATCTCCAGGCTATTGGCTACCCACTTTATCTGATTGACCTCTATCTGGCCCTGGCTTACGGGCAATAAGGGTTTTGTTGTGCTTCAGGCATGTATTTCAGATGCGGTATATGCCTGAAACGCATTTGCTACCTGATGGCCCGGCAGGTTGAGAGGTATCATAGCTATCTGGCGAAGTATTTACCCAACAGGAGCAATCATGGCGCAATCACGTTTGGCCGCACAATTATATACGGTGCGGGAATTCACCAGAACTGCCGAAGACCTGGCGGCCAGCCTGAAAAAAATCCGCGACATTGGTTATACCGCGGTGCAGGTTTCCGCGATTGGCCCTATCCCTCATGAAGATGTTAAAAAATTTGCTGATGATAATGGCCTGACGATTTGTAATACACATATTGCTTATGATCGCCTGTGGCATGATGTCGATAGTGTTGTGGAGCAGCATCAACTGTGGAACTGCAAGCATGTCGCCATCGGCAGCCTGCCACCCGCTTATCGTGAAGATGGCGAGGCGGGTTATCGACGGTTTGCGGCAGAGGCGGCACAGGTGGGGGAGAAGCTGTACGCGGCGGGACTGACCTTCAGTTATCATAACCACAGCTTTGAGTTTGTGCGCTTTGGCGCACGCACCGCGCTGGACATCATCTATGACGAAAGCGACCCGCGTTATCTGCAGGCGGAAATTGATACGTACTGGGTGCAGCACGGCGGCGGCGACCCGGCGGCGTGGGTGAGGCGCATGACAGACCGGATGCCTGTGGTGCATCTGAAGGATATGGTGATTCTGGATAACCAGCAGGTGATGGCAGAAGTGGGCGAGGGAAACCTGAACTGGCCTGCGATTCTGCAAGCCTGCCAGGAGGCTCATGTCGAGTGGTATGCTGTGGAGCAGGATATCTGCCAGCGCGACCCCTTTGAGAGCCTGAAGATCAGTTATGATAACCTGAGCGCGATGGGGTGGTCATAAGTCTGTAGATAAGCATCATGCAGGGACACGGCACACCCTGTCCCTGCATGACTTTTTGTTATTCGCTGGCTTCTTCGGTGGCGGCTTCTTCTGTCACCTCGGCCTCTGAAGCAGGTTCAACAGTTTCTTCAGCTTCCACAGTGGCTTCTGCCTCGATGGCTGCCTCGGCTGCGGCCTGTGCCTCTGCTTCGTCAAATGCAGATTGCAGAGTGGCGCGCAGGTTGGGCAGATCGCCAAAGCGCACGCCGATAAAACGATTACTCTCAAGCAGGGTGTAATTCTCGCTGCTGAGGATCGACCACAGGAGCGCCTGCACCTCTGACCGGGCCAGCTCTGCACGGTTGATGATGAGCTGCACTGGCTGTGCCAGCGGATAGGAACCATCCGCGATGGTCTGGGGGGTGGGGACGACACAACCTGCGCCGCCATCTACACCGACCAGGGTAACAGCGGCCTGATTGTTGGCCAGCACCTGCTGGTAGTCAAACCAGTTCATGTGCGCCAGCCCACCCTCGACATTGGCGGTGGCGGCGGCGAGATAGAGCGGGTCGTCGTTCTGCTGCGTATCGGCGCGGCTCGCAACCGGGCTGTTGGAGGCTTTGATGAGCATGAGGTCTGTATCGACACTGCCGAGCGAGGGCGCGAACAGGGTGATGGGGACTTCTGCAAAAGCGGGGTTGACCTGATTCCAGGTTGTGACGGTATTGTGTGCCTGTGCAGACCAGGTTGCAGTGATTTCCTGTGTGGTGAGACAGGCCAGGAAATCGGTCCCGGCGTTTGCCAGTAAGACCACCGCCTGCTGACCCAGCGGAAGGGTCAAAGTTTCAATCTCGTTGGCTGCACAATTGGCGCTCTCGTCGGCGTTGAGATCACGATAAGCCAGCGCCAGATCAATCTCACCATTACACAGACGACGGAAGCCCGCTGGCTCACCCTCTATACTGAGATCGAGCGTGATACCAGGGTTCAGCGCGCCGAAACTGCCGGTGATATCCTGCATGTAACTAAAGCCAGCGGCTGCGCCGCCCACACTGACCTGGCCGACCAATCCACCAGGGATGTTAAAGTCATCGGCGGCGCGAGGGATAGGCTGTCCGGCAATGCCCGCCGCCAGTCTTTGCTGGTTGGCTTCCAGCGCAAAGCCTGTGGGGTTGACGAAACCCGCCTCTTCGATGACGGTGGATGCTTCCTCGCCGATCATGCCGGTGAGGAGATCGGCCAGCGCGGGTTGATCGAGGCTGGCGACGTTGACATAGGCCAGCAGCACATTGGCTGCCGGATACAGGTTATCTTCTACATTTTCGGCAGTGGGCGAGTGACAGCCAGGAAGATTGCCTGCGTCGAGGTCGATTATCGTGATGGCATCACCTGCCTCTAATGCTTCTGGCAGACGTACTACACCCAGCGCCCCATTGGTGGCGCTCACCGCGCTGATAATCTCAGCGGCTGTGGGGGAGGTGGTCACGTCCAGGCGCAGGCCATCGCCTTCGACCTGGCTGTCGAGGATGGCATAGGTGGGGGAATTTTCGCCGGGCAGATAGAGCGCTAACGCGAGGTCTGGCCCCTCTTCCAGCACTTGATTCCAGTTGGCTACCTGCCCCTGCACACTGGGGGCGAAAATCGTGTTGAGATGTTCGGTATCCAGGCAGACGGCATAATCCGCTTCAGGATGCGCAATGAGTGCCAGAATGTCATGGCCGAAAAGCAGGTCCACATAGCTGACTTCATTGGTGGTACAGATGTTGTCCTCTGCGCTGGTGATGGAACGATTGGCCAGTGTGATGTCGGCCTCGCCCGCACAGAAGCGGCTGAAGCCTGTGTTGGTGCCCGTGACGGTGATATTGAGGGGGGCTTCTGCACCGCTGGCTTCGGCCAGGGCGCGGAACGCAGGTTCAACGATGCCGGAGCCAGTCACAGTGATTTCGGCGCTTTCTTCTTGCGCCAGCAGCGGGACAGGACTTACGAGAAGCGCGAGCAGGACAAGAATGCCTGTAGAGCGCAGGAAAAAACGCATCTCTGGATACTCCTTACATAAAGTTGGGTGAAATATTCTTGTTTGACTGAAGGGACAGATTGTACATTCGCGGCCTTAATTGTCCAGCCACACTTTTCCTGCCCGGTGAAGCGGGTTATGATATTTTTAAATGGTTAAAGACAGGTAAGGGCACTTGGATCAAGAACAGACAGTTTATGAGAGGGCAGGCGGTGATGCTGCTTTCCAGAGATTGGTCGAGGTTTTTTACCACCGGGTGGAGGCGGACGAGGTGCTGCGCCCGATGTTCCCGGATGATCTGGAAGCGGGGAAGCACTGGCAGTTTTTATTTCTGACGCAGTTCTTCGGTGGCCCGGCACGTTACGCGCAGGAGCGGGGGCATCCGCGTTTGCGAATGCGGCATATGCCTTTTCCGATTGACCGTATGGCGCGCGATCACTGGCTGGGGCATATGCTGGCAGCGATTGATGAGGCCGGGATTGAAGAACCGGCGCGTAGTACGATGCGGGAATATTTCGAGCGTGCATCTGAACATATGATTAACCTGTATGCTGCGCCGGAAGACGGTGACACGTGAGTAAACGGAAGCAGGGGGAGAGTAAAGACCAGCCTGTATCTGTATTACCGGGGGAGCGGGTGGTTAACATGATTGTGGGGCTGCCGCGGCTGGTGCGGATCGGGCTGGTGGCGCTGCTGGCACTGGTCGTCACGCTGGCGATCAGCCCGATGATTGATGAAATTTATTTTAACACCCTGTTTCCCCCGCTTGCGGAGCTTTCGCTCTCGCTGGCGCGGGTGCTGCCGTCGCTGCTGACGGCGGCGATAGGGTTAAGTATGTATGCATTGGGCTGGTGGCTCATCATTGGCATGGTTGGGGAAACTCCACGGGCACGGCTGGCAATTCTATGGTATGTTGGAATTGGAATTGTGGCACTGCTGGTGGTGGTGATCCTGCTCATTCGTGGGATGACGATGCTCAATCTTGTAAACACTTGAGGTGATTATGCAAGTTCGTTCAAGCCTTATCCTTCTGCTGTTGTTGTGTTTTGCGCTGGCGAGTTGTGCGCAGCAGGAGCAAACTTTACCGACTATAGCACCAGAGATCACCGAGGTGACTGAAGAGGCAGCTACCGAACTGCCTACTGCTACTCCATTCAACCCTCAGCGTGCGACGCTGCCGCCGACATGGACTCCTTCACCCGCGGCTGGCGAACTGGGTGGGCAGGCTACCCCAACGCCGGAAATCCAGGCACCCGAACAGCAGGCTGCCCAGCAAGGCGCAACCCCGCTGGAAGTCTGCGTGACTTTTGGCGAAGATCGGACGCTGAACAGTCGTACTTTTACTCCCGGTGGGCCGGTACAGGTCTTCTGGACACCTGTGACGGGCGCATCCAGCTACAGTGTTTCGCTGATTGATGATACGGGTGAAGTGCTGAAGACCGGATACACGGCGCAGACCACACTGGTGTTTGAGCCAGAGCTTTTCGAGCCGAATCGTATTTATGGGTGGGAAGCGTATCCGATTGACCCGGCAGGACGGCAGATGTGTATTTCGCGCGGGGCAGAACTTATCCCGGATAATCTGCCGGGCTTTTAGCAGGGTTGTGGCAGGGCGCTGCTTCCACAGGGAAAGCTGCCCCTGCTGTTGTTTCACTCCTGTTTCAGTATGTATCTCTCGAAGGCTTCTGCTGTCCAGGGCAAGGCGGGCCTGAAGAAATGCTGGTAGATGGCCTCGGCATAGACACGGATTTCGTACTGCGCGTCGGCGGCCATGCGCAGGCTGAGGAAGTGCAGGAGATTATGCACGTCAATCTTCCAGACCCCGGTGTAATAAACACTGAAGCCAGGCAGGAAAAGACGCGCCATTTCTTTGGACACCCCTGCTTCGAGCGCTTCTTTGTAGAGGTTATAACTCTGCTCGTAGTGCTGGATGAGCTTGCCGGTAAGCGCTGCGCCGGGCACAGGTTCTAATTCACCCTCACTGGCCTGTTTGTTGCTGGCCGACTGCTTCCGCCAGACCTCTGGTACATAGAAGTCATTTTCTTCAAATGGGGTATAGCGCCCGCTTTGCATGTTGAGGTTGGCCGTGCGATGGCGGACAAGCTGCCACCATGTGACCAGCGGCGCGCGCAGGCGAAATTTCAGCTCGACCATCTCGAAGGGTGAGGAATGACGCATTCGCATCAGATAAAACAAGAGCTTTTTGTCGGCTTCGATGCCCTTACTTTCGCCCAGGAAAGAGACACGCGCCGCGTTGACGATGGCCAGGTCTCCGGTGATGCCTGTGTCCGGGTGGGGCAGCATGTCTGTAAACTCGATATAGCCTTTATCCAGCACGTTCACGCGCTGGCCGATGAGCGTTTTTTGCATCACGATTTATTCTTTCTCAGCAGGTTGAATTATTCGTCCAGCCAGCCCGCCGCTACCAGGCTTTCCACCATCTGGTCCACATCCTGGTCTTCCTGCGGCAGGGTCAGGTGATAGGGTAATACGGCAGGGCAGTTCTTCTGGTAAAGCACGCCTTCGCTGTTGAGCAGCACCACCAGCATGGAAGCTGTCGGCAGCAGCGCGTCTACGGGAATCCCGCTGACACCCGCAATGTCATACACAATGGTACGCAGCGAGGTTTTGCCATCTGCCCGCAGCCAGATTTCGCTGCCCAGAGGATCGAGCTTGACCACGCGGTCTTCATAGCGATTATGCGCAAGCACGCCATCGGGCGCAACGGTATACAGTCCGTCGCGCTGGGGATACTGGTCGAGCGTAAAAGCCATGAGGTAAGCCTTTTGCTCAGGTGAAGTACTGAAGCGCCAGACGGATGCGATCTTCGACCGTCCTGGGCGCGTCCTTCGGGATGGCCTGTAATGCTGTCTGTGCCTCGATAATGCTGTATCCCAGCGACGTGAGCGCGTCCATCACTTCGCTGTTGACATCATCAAAGGCGGCCACTGGCGGCATGTCCAGCCCTCCCGCTAATTTATCCTTCAGCTCAAAGACAATTTTCTGGGCGGTCTTTTTGCCTACGCCGGGCACACGCTCCAGGATTTCGGCACGCTCACTGAAGACCGCGCTGCGCAGATTGTCGATGCTGATGCCGCTGAGGATGGCCAGCGCCAGACGTGGGCCTACGCCATTGACCTTCAGCAGTGTCTCGAAAATCTCGCGTTCGGCAGTGGCGGGGAAGCCGTAGAGAGTGAGCGCATCCTCGCGTACAATCAGCAGTGTGTGCAGGAAGATTTCTTCGGTATCCAGGCGTTCGAGGGCAGAGTGAGGGACGTAAACCTTATAGCCCACACCCTGCACATCCACCACCATGTAATCCGACCCGGTTGCGGCCACTTTCCCGTGTACGCTGGCAATCATATGGATATTCCTGCTCTTACATCAGGCTGTTATAACGTGAACTATGGATATCGGTAATGGCAACCGCCAGCGCGTCGGCAGCATCATCGGGGCGAGGAATTTTGTCCAGCCCCAGGAGTATGCGCACCATCTCCTGCATCTGTGGTTTCTTCGCCCCGCCGTAACCCGAAATCGATTGTTTGACCTGATTCGGTTTGTATTCGGCGATGCTTACCCCGGCGGCGGCCAGCGCCAGCAAAATCACCCCACGCCCCTGGGCCACAGTTATGGCAGTGGTGACATTGCGGGCGAAGAATAATTCCTCTACCCCGGCCTGATCGGGTCTATAGGCCTCAATAAGCATTGTCAACTCATCGTAAATCAATCGCAGACGTTCCCACATGGGCAGTTCTGGCCCGGTGGTGATGACTCCGTAATGGACGGCCTGCAGCGCGCCATCGGGTAATTCACGTACAAGACCATAACCGACTGTGGCCGTGCCGGGATCTATACCAAGCGACAGCATCAGGCGGTTTCGAAGGCTTCAGCGACTTCTTCGGTGATCATCAGGTTGGAGGCGACAGACTGGACATCGTCCAGTTCTTCCAGCGCTTCCATCAGGCGCATGTTTTGCAGGGCTTTGTCTGCCGGAAGTTCGGTTTCGTTTTTGGCCTGCCAGCGCAGCTCCGAGTCTTCGATTTCGCAGCCCGCCCCGCTGAGCGCCTGCTCAACAGCGTTGAACATCTCGCGGGGGGTATATACCTCAATAAGGCCGTCTTCGCTGGCCACATCATCCGCGCCTGCTTCCGCCGCGACCATGAACACCTGGTCGAAGTCCAGACTGCCGGCCTTAAGCGTGAT
>JBGSXK010000399.1:0-6369 GCA_041751455.1 Anaerolineae bacterium | reverse complement strand
TGGTCGAGAGTTTTTGCAGGGTATCGCGGTTGCGGATGGCGATAAACTGCCACGGCTGGCTGTTCTTGGAGCTTTGCGAGCGCCGTCCGGCATCTAAAATCCGCTGGATGGCCTCCTCTGGCAGTAGCTCATCGGTGAAATGCCGGATGGCCCGTTTTGTGCGAATCGCTTCCCATACGTCCATGATCTGTTTCTCCCAGGATTACTATAGATTAGCTTGCAGACAGCCATTATATCCCACTGTGAGCCGCCATGACTCTCGAAACAGGCCAGGCGCTAACACCGGGTTTGTCGGCATATCATCTTCTTACGGCACAGGTTTGAAGCGGTTGTGGGGAAGTGGTCTTCAGCCGGTGAAGACACCGCAGAAATCGAGCATGTCATGCTCTCCCTGGCATTCGCACAGGGTATGCAGCACGTCGTCGGGTAGCTTAAACCATTCCGGGCTGATGCGGTATTCGTTCAGGGCGGCATGGAGTGTCCGTTCGGACTTGTGGGCGAACATCACCGGGACGGTGTGGACGATGTGCAGGTCAAGGATATTGGGCACGCTCAGTTCTTCGGCGCGTTTAAGGGGATGCTTGGAGATGCCGATTTTGTGATACCCCAGCGAGGATTCCGCGATGTAAACCACTTTGGTGTAGGTAGGCAGGGATTCTCGAAGTGCGATCATCTTTCAATGACGTTCACATCCAGTTTGCATGACGTTTGCAGTATAGCACAAAAATGCGATTTGCGGTAATAGGATTCTTACTGCAATAATGATTTATAGCAGGTGCCCGCTTTATCCGCCTATGGGCAAGTGCGGGGCAGGTGAGTATAATTCCCTCTCATTAGTTCATCGACCAATTCAAGAGCGGGAAATATTCTTATGACCGATAACAGCTTACAAGACCTCCGTGCCCAGGTGGATAGTATTAATCTGCAAATCCTGGAATTGCTTAACAACCGGGCACGGTTGGCTTCCGAGATTGGCAAGGTGCAGCAGCAGTTGGGCACCTCGTTTTACGACCCCTCCCGTGAGGCGGAAATGCTCACCATACTGGAGCAGTCGAATAACGGCCCCTTCAGCAACGAAACGATCAAGGCGCTGTTCCGGGAGATTTTCCGCGCATCGCTGGCCTTAGAGGAAAAAGAGGCGCGGCAGAAAATCCGCGTGCAGCGTAAATCCAAAGATGAGCGCACCGTCGTCACGCTGGCTGACGGCCTGCAAATTGGCAACAGTGAATTTACCATCATCAGCGGGCCGTGTGCCGTGGAAAGTATGGAGCAGATGGACGAGACTGCTGCCGCACTGTCTGCCCGTGGCGTGCGTATCCTGCGTGGTATGGGCTGGAAACCGCGTACTTCCCCTTATGATTTTCAGGGTATGGGTGAGGAAGGTTTGAAGATCGCCCGGCAGGTCGCCAATAAGTACAATATGTACATCACCAGCGAGATCATGGATCTCAGCCAGATTCCAGTGATGTCGGATTATGTCGATATTTTCTGGGTGGGCGCACGTAATATGCAGAACAGCTTTTTGCTGAAGGCGCTGGGCCATGTTCGCCAGCCCGTGATCCTCAAGCACAGCTTTGGCTCCACACTGGAAGAATTTCTTTACGCGGCGGAGTATATTGTCGCCAGCGGCAATCCTAACGTGATTCTGATAGAGCGGGGTATCCGCACTTTTGAAAGGTGGACACGCGCCACGCTCGACCTGGGTGGGCTGGCTGTGCTGAAGCTGGAGACGCATTTACCTGTGATTGTCGATATTTCGCATTCGGCAGGGCGGCGTGATATTGCTATCCCGATGGCGAAAGCCGCCAAAGCTGTGGGTGCGGACGGCCTGATGTTCGAGTGCCACCCCAATCCTCCAGTCGCGATGAGCGATGCCAAGCAGCAGTTGAGTATCCCCGAAATGCACGCACTGATCGACGAAATCACCGATACTGATAAGGTGCTGGCGTAAATTTCCACAGGGTCGGGTTGCAAACCCGACCCCACAACTTATAATTCTGTTTTGAGAGCAGCCTGAATTATGCCTGTTAACACCCTCTGGCCATCCGAAACTTACGAATTTACCGACCCCGTAACAGGAGTGCGCCTGCGTCAGCTCACCCATTACAAGGGCCACAGTCATCATTTTTACTTTACCAATCCCGGCTGGTATCGCGGTGGGAGCGCGCTGCTGATCGGTAGTGACCGCGAGAACCGTACCAACCTGTTCGGCGTAGACCTCAACAGCGGCGAGATCACGCAGTTGACCGACCTTGAACCGCTGCCACTGCCGCGTGAAGTCGAGTTTTTGCGCGCCTGCCTCAATAATGTGAAGGATGAGGTTTATTTCTTCCACGGTTATAAGCTGCTGGCGCTGGATCTGGACACGCTGGAACAGCGGGTGATTCATGAGATGCCGCGGGGCTTTGACGTGTCGATGATCAATTGCAGCATGGATGGACAGCATGTCTACACCAGCATCTCTGAAGATATGTCGCACCGTTTCCGTGTGGATTTGCTGCGCGGTTATGTTGGCTTTCATGAAACATGGGAAGCCATGCCTCTCAGCCGGATTGAGAAAATTGCGGTGGATGGCAGTGGCAGCCAGACCGTCTGGGAGGAAAAATACTGGGTGGGGCATGTCAATACATCACCTACTGTAAACCACATCCTGACATTTTGCCATGAAGGCCCCTGGCAGCTGGTGGATAACCGCATCTGGGGCTTGAACGTGGAAACTGGCGAAGCCTGGAAAATTCGCGCACCGCAGCAGGGCGAATTGGTCGGCCATGAATACTGGCACGCTGATGGCCAGTTCATTGGTTATCACGGCCAGCACCAGGATGGCCGCAAATTCCTCGGTCACATTCGCTACGACAACACGGATTGTTCAGAGGTGGCTTTCCCCCACGAAACCGGGCATATTCACTCCAACGATCGGCAGCTTGTGGTGGGAGATGCGGGCAAGGTGGTACGCCTGTGGCGCTGGAATGGTGTGGATTACGATGGCCCGCGTGTGCTGTGCTTCCACTATTCCAGCATGAAAATCCAGCAGCTTCATGTGCATCCGCGCTTCACGGCGGATAATAAACAGGTGGTCTTCACCAGCGATATGAACGGCTACGGTAATGTGTATGTGGCGGATGTGCCAGATTTCGACTCGCTGCCCCGACTGGAGGATCTCTGATTCTTCAGGGAGGTCGCCTTTACAGACTTATTTCCCCTTGCCAGCAGTGCTTTTCAGCATGTTATACTGGCCTTTATGTTAACAGATGAACTGACTACCCACCTTTTACAACCGATGCAGATCGGCGGGCTGGTGATCGACCCGCCGCTGTCTCTCGCGCCGATGGCCGGACAGACAAATCACGCCTTCCGCACGCTCTGCCGTGAGACAGGTGACTGTGGGCTGGTTTGTACGGAACTCATCAGCAGCCAGGCCATGCAGTATAAAGGCGCGCGCCAGCGTACCCTGCTTAAGTTTGACTGGTCAGCAGGTGAAAGCCCCTTCGCGGTGCAGTTATTTGGTAATGATCCCTACATCATGGCCGAGGCCGCACGGGTGGTGGTCGATCACGGTGCGGATATTGTGGACATCAACATGGGCTGCTGGGTGCCGAAGATCGCCAAAAAAGGCGGCGGCGCGGCGCTGCTGAAAGACCTGTGCACAGCGAAGGCGGTAGTCGAAGCGGTGGTCAAGGCCGTAAACGTCCCCGTGACCGTCAAAGTGCGCAGCGGGTGGGACGCGGCGCACCCGACAGCGGTAGAGTTTGCCCGCGCTGCCGAGCAGATCGGGGCGCAGGCTATCGCCGTTCATGCCCGCTTTGCCGAGCAGGGTTTCACCGGGCAGGCGGATTGGGACGTAATTCGGCAGGTGAAAGCGGCGGTGACGAGTATCCCGGTGATTGGCAATGGCGACATCTTCAATGCGGCAGATGCCCGGCGGATGATCGAGCAAACGGATTGTGATGGGGTGATGATTGGCCGGGCGGCACTGGGCAATCCATGGATTTTCCAGCAGATCGCACATGAGCTGCGTACAGGCGAGTCGCTGCCCGAACCGACCATTGCCGAAAGAGCCACTGCTGCGCTGCGACAGGCACGGCTGACCCTGGACACGACCAAACTTGAGCCCATTGTGGCGATTCGTGAGCTGCGCGGCCAGTTGATTAAATATGTGATGGGCATTCCTGATGCGACTACTGTACGTGACCGGCTGGTGCAGGCTGAGTCGCTGGCACAGATCGAGGCGGCACTGATACCCCTTTTCAATTGAGGCTACCACCGCCCACGTATCTTTCAAGTTGTTAAAAATCCTATATTTCAGGGGGCATTATGGAAGATTTGCTTAAGGCCGCCATGCAGCGCAGTCTGCATTTTTTGCAAACGCTCGATCAGCGTGAAGTTTTCCCCTCCGAGGTGGCTTTGGCCGGGATGGCACGTTTTGACGAACCTCTGCCAGAGGTTCCCTGTGACCCTGAAGCAGTGCTTGCCTTACTGGATGAGGCGGGATCACCGGCAGCCGTCGGCAGTGCAGGCCCACGTTATTATGGCTTTGTGATAGGGGGTACGCTTCCGGCTGCGCTGGCCGCGCAGTGGCTCGCTGCGGCATGGGATCAAAATGGCGGGCTGGTCACAACCTCGCCTATAGGTGCAAAGCTGGAAGAGGTCGCGCTGGGTTGGCTGGTGGGTATGCTGGGTCTGCCTGCGATGACTGGCGTGGGGTATGTCACCGGGGCGACGATGGGGAACTTTACGGCGCTGGCGGCGGCGCGTCATGCCCTCCTGCAAAAAGCAGGCTGGGACGTGGAAGCGCAAGGCCTGTTCGGCGCGCCACCGATCACGGTCATCGTGGGAGACGAGGTGCATGTCAGCCTGCTCAAAGCCCTCAGCCTGATCGGTTTTGGCCGGGAGCGGATCATCCGTGTTCCGGTAGACAACCAGGGACGAATGCGTGCCGATCAGTTGCCCGCGCTCTCCGAGTTGACGCTCGTGTGTATTCAGGCGGGGAATGTCAACACCGGGGCTTTCGACCCGGCAGGCGAAATCTGCGCCAAAGCCCATGAAGCCGGGGCATGGGTGCATGTGGATGGCGCGTTCGGCCTGTGGGCGTTGGCCGCCCCGGCCTACAACCATCTCACTGAAGGTATTGCTCAGGCGGACTCATGGGCGACCGATGCGCACAAATGGCTGAATGTGCCTTATGACAGTGGGCTGGCCTTCGTCAAAGAACCGCTGCACCTGCGCGCGGCCATGTCCGCATCAGCGGCCTATCTGGTGCAGGGCGATATGCGCGAACCCTTCCATTACACCCCTGAGATGTCACGTCGAACACGTGGTGTTGAAATCTGGGCGGCGCTGCGTTCGTTGGGGCGCAGTGGGCTGGTGGCGATGATCGAACGTAACTGCCAGCAGGCGCGTCGTATGGCAGAGGGTTTAAGCGCCGCGGGTTATACAGTCCTCAATGATGTTGTTTTAAATCAGGTGTTGGTCAGTTTTGGTGATGCTGAAAAAACAAAGCGGGTCATCGCCGGGGTACAGGCCGATGGCACCTGTTGGTGCAGCGGCACGGTCTGGCAGGGACACACGGCCATGCGCATCAGTGTGTCATCATCGGCGACAACCGACGCAGATGTCGAACGCAGCCTGGAAGCTATTCTGAGGGTGGCGGCCAGTGTTTGATGTTTGCCCTGCATGTGGTATATACGACGAAGCCAAAACAATAGACCACACCGGTTCACATGCAATCTGCCCACACTGCCAGTATCCGCACCCTTTTGTGCATCTGCCTCTGTACGTGGTCACGGGCGCGAGTGGCGTGGGCAAAACGACCGTCTGCCTGCACATGCCCACACGGACGCGGGATTATGTGTTCCTGGAATCTGATATTTTCTGGCAGCCGGTGTTTAACACGCCGGAGAGCGACTATGCACCTTTTCAGAATTACTGTCTGCGTGCCGCCAAGAATATCGCTCAGGCAGGTCGTCCGGTGGTGCTGTATGGCAGCGTTGTGCCCCTACAGTACGCGCGCGCGCCACAGCGGCGTTACTTTACCACCTTACATTACCTGGCGTTAGTATGTGAGAAAAGTAGGCTGGTCGAGCGGTTGAAAGCCCGCCCCGCATGGCGCGACTCGGCCAGCACAGGGTTCATCACGCGCATGGTGACGTTTAATCAGTGGTTCGTTGATCATGTCGCCGAGTATCCTGACATGACTCTGCTGGACACGACAGCCCTGGCACTTGAGGATACATTGATCGCTGTTGAAAATTGGCTGCAATCAGCCAGTCGCTAAATCTCTGTGCCCTCTGTGGTGAAATCATCTTCTGTCACATAGCGCTCGATGATGCGCCAGGTGCCCCATAGAATACAGAGGGCAGCAGTGGAGAA
>JBGSXK010000398.1:0-2098 GCA_041751455.1 Anaerolineae bacterium | reverse complement strand
GTATCCAGCCGCACCCCATCCAGCGCCCAACGCTGCTGACCTTCCGCATCATCCGCTTCATAGGCGGCACGATACAGTGGCCAGAAGGCGCTGGCCGTTGCCAGCGATGCTCCCACACAGTCATTATTAAAATCCACGAGGGCGATACGCGGAAGCTCTACAGGCAGATAGCGCGCATACGCCAGCATCGCCTCAGCCGTGTCGCCCAGGAAGCAGGCGATCAGCGCATGAGGCACAGTCCCGGCAGCGCGCCCACCCCACCAGGCACTTTGTGCATCGGTACTTGCCAGGGCAGTGATCTGCTTGCCGCTTTCCTGGTTATAGCGCTGCACTGCCAGCCAGTATGCATACCCATCAATCATCTGGGCTTCGGCCAGGTCAAAACGTGCGGGGAAGAACAGTACAGGCTTGCCGTTGCAAACTTGCAGAAGGTTATAGACATTCGTCGCTATGCGTGTCGCCCGCGACATCACCCCCAGCATAGTGGTTTCGAGCAAGGCAAAATCCCGGTAGCGTCCGCGTATTTTCATCACAGGCTGCACTTGCAGCGGATCACCTATATAACTAGTGAGTACCCCGTCTTCGACAGCCTCAACTTCCAGTTGATCCCAGGTTTCGACAAATTCCCCATTCAGATCATAACCTGTCCCATGCCGCACCATCGCCAGAGCCACATCTATCCCGGCCACCAGGGCATAAGGCTGGTGGCGGTGGAAATACTGTGCCTCTACAATGATATTTCCCGTATCCATCTGCCCGATGTGCTGTGGCAGTGGACGCAGGCTGTCCCCAGCAAAGCGATAACCCGCGGCATGTACAGCCTCCAGTACGTGCACAACATTTTCAAAATATTTGTCGGCGTAAAACCCGCTTCGTATACCTGCAATATCCAGCTTGATTTTAGCATTGTTGAGCCGCACATGATCAAAAACCGTCATCCTCATTATCCTCTGCGCATTGAACCCATGCTATGCGGTTTGGCAGCGTATGGTATACTTGCCCGCTGTTTGTAAAGCCCACTCACTCTTTAGTCTCAGGGAATCTCTATCTCAATGAACATCATCATAACAGGCTCCATCGCTTATGACTACTTAATGCGTTTTCCAGGTCGATTTACCGATCATCTCATTAAAGACCAGCTTCATCAGGTCAGTCTCAGCTTCCTGGTGGACGACATGACCAAACATTGGGGTGGCGTGGCAGCTAATATTGCCTACACCGTCGCACTGCTTGGCCTGCATCCCAAATTGATGGGCACAGTGGGCCGCGACTTTGCCGATTATCGCAAATGGCTGGAAGATGTGGGGGTGGACACCAGCACAGTGCGCCAGATTGACGAGGTATTCACCGCTTCGTTCTTCGCTAATACTGACCTTGATAATAATCAGATTGCTTCGTTTTATACAGGCGCGATGGCCTACGCTCGCAATTATACGTTGGCCGATGTTCACGAGGAAAAGCCAGAGATGGTGGTGATTTCTCCCAACGACCCAGTCGCCATGATGCAGTTAGCGGCCGAGTGCCGCCAGCGCGGAATCCGATTTGTTTATGACCCCAGCCAGCAGGTGCCCCGCCTCAGTGGTGAGGAACTGGCGGAAAGTATGCAAGGTGCTTATGCGATGATCGTCAATGCTTATGAGGCCGAGATTATCTGCAACAAAACCGGGCAGACCCTGGACGATTTACGCCGCATCATTGATATTCTGGTGATTACTCAGGGTAAACATGGCTGTTCTATCTACCTGAATGGGGACAAGCTAAAAATTGAAGCCTTCCCATTGGATGCAATTAAAGATCCCACAGGTGCGGGCGATGCTTTTCGGGGTGGTTTCCTGCGTGGGATTGCCGCAGGGTGGCCGTTGGAATTGTGTGCCCAAGTTGGGTCGCTGTGTGCAAGTTATGTATTGGAGCAGGTGGGGACACAAAATCATCGATTTACCATATCACAGTTTATTGAGCGCTTTCGTACCCAGTATGATGATGAGGGTGTCCTCGACGCACTGCGAGAGCCGGCACGCACAGGCAAGTAAAGTCCGGCGTGAGTAAAGAATCCGTGCCACCTTACCTGCATATCACGTGGCGACAAGTTGCTGCTCGT
>JBGSXK010000397.1:0-1684 GCA_041751455.1 Anaerolineae bacterium | reverse complement strand
GCCGTGCGTACCGTACTGGACAGCCTCTATAGGCCGGGGCGGCGACCATCTGACCCGTGGGAGTTTGTTGGCCTGCAAAACTATGCCGACCTCTTCAGCAGCACCCACCACATTGGCGCGCGCTTTACACAGGTACTCGGCAACACGCTCATGTTTGCCGGGGCAACGGTCATAATCTGCGTACCGTTGGCGCTCATGTTCGCGCTGCTGCTCAACCGCCGCCTGCGCTTCCTGGGCATCCTGCGCTTCGGCATCTTTTACCCGGCGCTGCTGCCGCTCATCGGCGCGGCGAGCATCTGGGCATTTCTCTATTCAGACAGCATCGGCCTCATCAATACCGTGCTGCGCTCATTGGGCGCGCGCGGTATCAACTGGATTGGCGATCCCAATATGGTGCTGTGGTCGATCATCATCTTTAATGTCTGGAAGCAAAGCGGCTACTTCATGATCTTTTACCTGGCCGGGCTGCAAAATATCCCTAAAGAGCTGTATGAGGCCGCCGAACTGGACGGTGCGAACTGGTGGCATCAGTTGACCTACCTGACTATCCCCATGCTGCGCCGCACAACTTTATTCGTGCTGGTCATTATCCTCATCTTTGCCTTCCAGACTGTCGAGCAGCTTCAGGCGCTTAACCGGGGCAATCCGGCTGACCGGGGCAACCTGGTGCTGTACTTCATCTTCCAGAATATCGGGGAGCGACGTAACTGGGGTTATATCAATGCCATTACGGTGATTCTGGTCAGCATTCTGCTGGCTTTCACCATCAGCCAGTTCGTCCTGTTCGAGCGAGGGCGCGACAATGACTAAACGACGAACTCGCGGCGGCCAGTGGGTCACTCTGCTCACAGTGCTGCTGGCGCTCATCTGGCTGCTGCCGCTGATCTTCAGCCTTCTGATGAGTTTTCGCCCAGAGGCCGAGCCTGTCAGCCAGGGGAACATCTTCTTTGCCTGCGACATCAATGCGCGCACCCGCGCCAATCTGCCGCCCGATACCACGCTGACCTTCGGCACCTGCGCCGTCACACTGGCGAATTATCAGTCGGCCTGGATCGTCGCCCCCTGGCCCTGGCATTATTTCACCAGCGTGATCTTTGTCGTGGGCGTGATCGTCGTGCAGGTGGTCACGGTGACAATGGCGGGTTATGCCTTCGCCCGCATGAAATTCCGTGGGCGCAATCTGCTGCTGTTCCTCATTTTGCTGCAATTGATGATCCCCACCGGGGTGCTGCTGGTGCAGAACTTCACGACGATTGTGGATCTTGGCCTGCTGGATACCCGCTGGGCGCTGATGGCACCTTACTGGGGGTCGGCCTTTGGCGTGCTGCTGCTGCGCCAGACGTTCCGCGATGTGCCGCTGGAACTGGAAGAAGCGGCACGTATTGACGGGGCAAACTGGTGGCAGATCATGCGCAGCGTCTATATTCCTCTCTCCGTCCCCGCCTATATTTCGTTTGCGCTGGTGTCCATCAGCAGCCATTGGAACGAGTTCCTCTGGCCGTTTATCGTCACCCGCACCGAAGAAGTACGCCCGCTGACGGTGGGCCTCAACAAGCTCTACAGCACCACCGAAGTAGGCGCGCTTTATGGGCAGTTGATGGCCGGGACAATTCTGGTGATCGCGCCGCTGGTGCTGCTGTTTATGTTGTTCCAGCGCCGCTTTCTGGAAAGTTTCGCCAGCAGC
>JBGSXK010000396.1:0-3856 GCA_041751455.1 Anaerolineae bacterium | reverse complement strand
TTCGCTGTGGGTACGGCTGTCGAAGCCTGCTGCGCCAGCACAGCCGCAGGGGATGCCGACGCAGCCGCCAGCGCAAAAGGAGTCTGGCGCGGCTCGGGAACCTCGCAGCCAGCCAACACAAATAACAAGAGCATGGTAAGCAGCAGTTTATAACTGGACATCATTCCTGATTTTCTTCGTCTTCGACAAATGAGGGGGGAGTGACAGGCGGGCGCAGTGCAGCCAGGTCACGCTCTGCCAATGGAGGCTGCTGACCGAGCAGAACCAGCACTTCCTCATCTATCTCCTGGCCGTTATAACGCTGGTAAACAACTGTGTTTTCCAATGGGTCTACGGCGTAGCGCCAGCGCCGGTAGCCGGTTTCACGCAGAACAGAGCGGCACGCGGTGCAGCGAACAATATGACGGGCACGCGGAATACCCATAACCCGCTCCTGCCGCCCCTCCACCACAAGCTGCCCTCGATAGCACACTGGGCACTGCTCCAGTACAAAACCTTTTGTATAACGCTCCGCTGCTGCCATAGCGCGCAGATACAAACCGATATAACTCAGTATCGCTAGCAGGGCCAGCACCCCAATCAATCCCTCCATCGGGAAACGTCCCCCAGAGTCGGGCGCAGACTGAATAGGGGTAAGCACAGTTGAGGTTAGCGCTAATGGCACAGCAGCGGCAGCAGTGGCTGTACCTGTCGCAGTTACTGTGGGCGGAGCAGTAGTTATAGTGGCCGTTACAACAGTATTTGTCACCGAGGGAGTCACTGTTGGCGTTGCCGTCAGAGTAGATGTAGCAGTGGCCGTCAGAGTGGCTGTTTCGGTAGCTGATGCAGTGATGGTGGCTGTGGTAGGGGTCGGCGTAAAGGTACTCGTCCCTGTAGGGGTAAGGGTGGATGTCTGGGTTGGACTACTTACAAGAGTCGCCGTGGGTTGGGTCGTATGGGTCGCACTGGGCACAGGAGTCGTTGTGGCCTGCGCTGTTCGGGTAGGTTGCTGAGTCGCATCAGGCACAATAACCGCAGCAGATGTTACAGTGGGGATAATAAATGTTGCCGAGGGTGGCACAGATGTAAATGTGCCTGTACTTATCGCCGTCAAAGTCACCGTGTGCGTAAAGGTTGAAGTTGGGCTTTCTGTCTGGCTTGGAGTCAGCATAGTGGTGGCTGTTGAAGTTTCAGTGGGCAGCGGCGAGGCCGTCTCTGTTGGGGTATGTGTAACTGTTGGTTCAGGTGTGTGAATCGGCGACGCTGTGACTGCCGGGGTGCTGGACGGCGTGACTGTTGGTGAAGTCGTTGCTGTGTTGGTTGAAGATGGTGTCGGCGTTGCACTGGCTGTTGCGGTAGAAGTCGCTGTTAAAGTTGCCGAAGGTGTAAGGGTCAGTGTTGCACTGGCTGTTGCGGTAGAAGTTGCTGTTAAAGTTGCCGAAGGCGTAAGGGTCGGTGTTGCACTGGCTGTTGCGGTAGAAGTTGCAGTAAAAGTTGCGGTCGGCGTTGCTGAAGGTGTATTGGTCGATGTAAGGCTGGCTGTCACAGAGGGTGTAGGAGTCGCCGTTAAAGTTGCCGAGGATGTTCTCGTCGGCGTATAAGTTGGCGTGAAAGTCGCGCTGGGGGTCAGTGCGTCCTCTGCCATTACAGGCAGAGTCTCCAGGTCATCAGTCCAATTGACAATATTGCGTGCAATCCAACCAAAACCGTCGCCATCACGAAACATAATCCATGTCGCATCCGCATTACGGCCGACAGGGGCATCGATAATATCACCGGTAAACAGAGTATCCAGACGCAGATAAGTGCGCCCTGGCCCAGCACGTACAAATGCACCACCTGCGCCCAAAACTTCGACCCAGTTTCCGGTTGGGGTTTCTGTTGGAAAAAAAGGGGTGGCGGTTTGTCTGCCGGGGACGGGAGTAGGGGTAAGATCAGCCTCACCTATTAAGGGAAGCATGTCTATATCTTCTACCCAGAAAGCCAGATCACGGCGAATCCAGCCAAAGCCATTAGCGTAACGAATCAATACCCAATCGGCAGCAGCATTGCGGCTGACAGGAAACACCAAATCCCCTTCCTGAAGCCGACCCACAGGCAGATAAGTGTTACCCGGCCCGCCGCGCACGAAAATATCAGTTCGTATCACCTGACTGATACGCGGTGTCGTAGTTGGGATTGGGGTTGCCGTCTGCGCCTGTGCCAGCGCGATACCTGCCAACAGTACCGTACCAAGCAGCAGTATGATTAACCACTGACGCTTCAATATGGACTATATCCTCTGATATGCACAGGGCAGAATATTAACACGTGCCTTGTTTTATACCAAGTCACGGTTCAACCAGCAATTGTGAACGTCATCGCGTCTTCCAATTGAAAACCATCGGCATACATGAATACTGACCAGTTACCGGGTAAAAATTCAACATTGGCGCGCGTAACGTCAAACCAGATGCACAATTCTGATGCGCCCCGATCCACTGTCCAGCGATCCTGCCACATGGGTTCACCTTCATGAAACCAGGCCACGCTCATATTTACACCCGCCTCAATATTGAACACTTTGAGGGTGGCATATAGGCGCTCCACCATGGAATCAAACCGTAACTGCGCGTTTTCCACACATCCATCAGACTGGCGTACAGAGCTACTCACCCCAGTTTTGACAAACCAGCGTTGCCCGGCCTGCAAATTGCTGGGTGTGGCAATAGTATTTGCCACCAGACCGCCACTAACCTCCAGAGGATCACCTGCCCGCACTGTCGCCAATAAGACCTGATTCACGGCCTGCACCTGCGCCACGCGGGTATTCACGGCCAGGGCAGTGGCCTGAACTTCCACTGCGCCCGAAGTCGCTCTCTCGGCCAGGGTAGTTGCTTCCGCCACATAATCCATCCTCTCAGCCTGCAAAGTGCCCTGCGCATCCGGCTGGTTCAAAGTCTGGCAACTGCTGATCGCCAGCAGGAAAAATACTAGACTATAATGATAATGCCACACACTTCATAATCTCCCTGACTACTTTAAAGCCTTCATTATAGCAACCCTACGCACAGGATAAAGCTGTATTCAGAAAAAAACCGGCCTGAGGCCGGTTAATTGAATATATTTAGCAGAGTGAATATTTACTGCTGCGCAATTTCAGCAGGAGATACCAGATATTCCAGAGCTGCCGCAAGCTGCGGGTCAAACTCATCTTCCAGCCCTTCGGGAGTCCATTCCACGACGACATCAGGTGTGATGCCCTCACCATGTATCCAATTTCCATTGGGAGTCTTCCACCGGGCAATAGTAATACGCACCCCGCCCCCATTCGCCAGATCACGCCAGGTTTGCACTGTACCTTTGCCCAGAGTCGTCTCGCCGATAATGGTCGCCTCACCGCTGTCTTGCAGCGCACCGGCCACCAGTTCAGAAGCGCTGGCACTCGATTCATTCACCAGTACCACCACAGGCACCCCAATACTAGCATGTTTACCAGTCGCATTAAAGATGATCGGCTCCCGGTCACGACCAAAATCCTCGACCAGAATCGTTCCTTCCTCGATAAAGGCGCTGGCAACATCAATTGAACTACTCAGCAGGCCACCCGAATTACCACGCAGGTCGAAGATCAAACCATCACGCTCATTCACATCGATTTCGGTTAAGGCCAGGTCGATCTGGCTGCGCGCATCTCCGGTGAACTGATACAAACGCACGTAGCCGATATTGCCTTCTTCCACGCGTGCCTCAATATTAGGGATCTCGATGCGCTCGCGCATCACATTGAATTCCAACAGATCCTCACCTCGGCGCATGGTGAGCTGCACCTCTGTACCTCGTGGGCCACGCACCTTAAACGCGAGCTGCGTCTGGTTATCACCCGTAACATCTTCAC
>JBGSXK010000395.1:0-7062 GCA_041751455.1 Anaerolineae bacterium | reverse complement strand
CATCCGGCGGCGGCTCGCGCCGTTGATGGGGAACGACCGCCGCCGCATTGAGCTGATGCACTCGCTGTTGTTCACGCTGCCGGGCGCGCCGGTACTGTATTATGGCGATGAGATCGGCATGGGAGACGATGTGACGCTCTTTGACCGCAACGGGGTGCGCACCCCAATGCAGTGGACAGATGAGTATAACGCGGGCTTCAGCGCCGCTACGCCCGACCGCCTGTATGCCCCGGTCATCAGCGACCCCGATTATGGCTACACGACAGTCAATGTCGCCGTACAGCAGGCCGACCCCAACTCGATGCTTCACACTTTGCGGCAGATGATCTATACCCGCAAATGGCTGCCTGTGCTGGCGAAGGGTAAGCTGGAGTGGCTGGATGAGCTGCCTAAAGAAACCCTGTGCTTCTGGCGCAAATCCACTGAGCATAACATCCTGGCACTGCACAACCTGTCTGAAAAGCCGTTTAATTTTGACCTGCCGCATGACCAGCATTTTAAGGATGCGCTCAATTCCGATGAACCTGTAGAGAGCACCATTGTGCTGCCTGCCTATGGCTACCGCTGGTTGCGTCTGGTGGAGGAATAATCTACAGCGAAACCCTGCATGGGCGGGTATCCCCCGCCCACTTTTCTCTGTGATAGAGCGTTACTTGCTGGAGTTCGCAGTTCTGTTAAATTCTAAAGGGAAGGCGAAACCAGCGCATCGAGTTCCGGCAGCAGGGTGACACTTTCCTGCTCGTTAGGGTCAGTGCGGGCGATGATGGCAACACAGGGCTCGATAGCGCTGTTGTTAGCTGGGAGATGGGCTACACCCGCCGGGATGTACAGAAATTCCCCGGCCTTCACGACCAGATGCTCCTGCAACTGGTCGCCATACCACATCTGCCCCTCGCCGCTGAGGACATAGATGGCGGTTTCGTGGTTTTCGTGCAGGTGCGCCTTTGCCCTGCCACCCGGTGGGATGGTCAGCGTCATCATGCACAACGCCTGTGCCCCCACTGTCTCCGCAGAAACACCCTCAAAATAGGTGTGCCCCTGCTTGCCTTCATAACTGCCTGTAGAGCGAATCACTTTGCATGTGGGCTGCATCACTACCCTCCTCTGTATCACTTTCGAATGCCGCTACCCTCACAGTATACGCCTGTGAAACGCAGCACAGCATAAATATGACGTTAAAGCCCTTCCGTCACCAATGCATCGCGCATCGCCAGCAGTTCCGCGCGCGTGGTGATACTGCGCATGGTTACAATCCAGTCATGCAGCGAGGGGCTGGCATCGAGGATAGCCTGTACTGCCGGGCCGATAGGGTCAGAACCACCTGCCCCCGGCGCGCCGGACTGATAGCCCCCATAAAACGCAAAATAAGCCTGATTCAGCTTACGGATGAGATAACCGTTGGCGACGAATAGGCGGCGGCGCTCCTCCATGTAGGCTTCTGCTTCTTCGACCTCACCCGCCGCCAGCAGCGCATCCACCTCCCGCCGGGTCACATCCAGCTCCCGCCCAAAGTTGAAATCCGTCTGTTGACCTGCCCCAAAAGCGACTAATGAAGTCCCTTTTGTGTCAGATGAGTGCCACAGGAACTCAGGTTGAGGGTCTGCGACCCCCTCCGGGTAATACCGTTGCAGTACGAGTGGGGCGATCTCGCGTCCAAAGATATGGGCCGTCGTCTCGTTGATGATGCGTGCTTCCCCGGCAAAATCGTAGCTGAGGCCCAGGGGGAAAGCGAACAGATAATGATGCAGCCACTCGTGCGCGAAAACATCCACCGCGCGCGGGATAGAGGTCGTTTCAACGATCATGGCCGGGAACAGCGCGATGCCCCCCAGCGGCACGATCAGCGCGGCGACATCCTGCTCGGCATCAATACGGGCTTCGAGCGCGGCGATCTGATCCACAGGCAGCGGGTCAATATTGATCGAAATCTCGAAGCGGATTTCGTCGCGCGGCGAGACGATCAGCAGATTGGGCAGGGGCGTAAAGTGCATCGAAATCGGCGGCAGCAGTTGCCCCAGTGTGCCGAAGCCCTGTTCCACCAGCACCGAGGCGACCTGACCTTCCAGGATTGCCTCAGCAGTGGGCTGACGCGCGGCCAGGTCTGTTCGCAGCGCATCGCGCCGGGCACGAATTTCCACCGAGGCCAACAGGGGGTCGGTCACGTCCGGGTCGGTAAAGATGGTGTTGACCTCCGCTTCCAGGCGCTGCGCCTCTGCCAGATCACCCATGTACTCCCGTACATACTGACTGCGCTCAGTTTCGGGCATAAATGGATGCAGTCCGAACAGCGTTTGCCCGGCTTTGGTCGCCAGCGCGTTGACCTCCCACGTCACATAATCGAAAACATGATCGGCGACAATCCAGGCAATCGCCGTGCGCTGCTGGCCAAGTGGATAACTGGAATATTGCAGCCCATAGAGCAGGAGCAGCAGCAGAATAAAATAGCCCAGCGCGCGCCGGGCCAAACGGAAAATACGGCGCAGTAATCGCATCACGCGGGGGAAATATCCTCAGGTGCCAGGGTATACAGACCGAGTCGGATGACCATCACCACTACTCCACATTGTCGGTTGACTGTATTATACCGTAAGCGCGGATCTGAAATCTTCCCTGTGCATCCTGCTGGATGTGGCAGGTGACAAAGGAGCAACCATGAAACCACTGTTTAAAGGCAACCTGGTGCGGCTGGCCGCGCCTGTGCCGCAGGATAACGCCAGCTTCGCGCGCTGGTCAGAGGATGACGTTTATGCCCGACTGCTGGATGATGACCCGATGCAGCCCCAATCCCCGGACAGCTTTCATTTCAGCAGTTCACCCACCACCTACTATTTCCACCTGCGAACACTGTCTGATGATGTTTTAATCGGCTTTGTGGTGCTGTTCAGCATCAAGTGGAGCAATCAATCCGCGATGCTGGCGATTGGCCTCGGCGAAGCGGGTTATCGCGGTAAGGGGTATGGCAGCGACTCGCTGGCGCTCATCCTGAACTACGCCTTCAACGAACTGAACCTGTACCGCGTTGGCCTGAGCGTGATGAGCTACAACACCGGGGCGATCCGGGCTTATGAACGGGCGGGCTTCGTACGCGAGGGGGTGACTCGTGGGGCGATCCTGCGCGAAGGCCAGCGCCATGACATGCTCAATTACGGCGTACTGCGCGACGAGTGGCTGGCAGCACAGAACATGCGTTCTTGACAGAACAGAATATATGCGCTAATTTTTTAATTAGACAAACGCGGCTTAAGCCAGGAGATAATGATGCCAAAGCATGTTCGGGAAGGCCACCACACCGTAACCGCTTACCTCACGGTACACGATGCTGAGGACGCGATTGCCTTTTATGAAAAGGCCTTTGGCGCAAAGGAAATCCGGCGCATTGAAGACCCCGAAAATCACAAAATTGGCTTTGCCGAACTTCAGATTGGTGATTCACGGCTGATGCTCTCCGACGAATACCCGCCAGATGTCCTCAGCCCGAAGTCCATCGGCAATACGCCAGTGGCGGTGCATCTGTACGTGGATGATGTGGATGTGTGGGCAGAGCGGGCAATCGCGGCGGGGATCACCGTCATTCGCCCGGTTGCCGACCGTATGGCCGACCTGCGCAACGGCATTTTTGAATGTCCTTACGGCCACCGCTGGTTTATCTCCTCCGCGCTGTAAAAATACCGGCCACGCCTCGCCCAACCGGGCGGGGTCTGATAGCATAGAAGGCATGGCACAATATCGTTACGCAACAGAAAATCTGAATTATGAGGATTACGCCGCCGGGCGGGTGCTGGTGAATCATCCCGGCGCGACCTCGTTCCCGGTGCGCCTGGCAAGCGAAATTTTCCAGCATTGTGATGCCCTGCTGGACAGGCGCGGCGCTTATCGCGTGTATGATCCATGCTGCGGCACCGGTTATCTGCTGACGGTTATGGGCTTTTTGCATGGCGAGCAGATCAGCGAGATACAAGCGTCAGACATCGACCCGGCGGCGCTGAATTTCGCCCAGCGCAATCTGGCACTGCTGAGTCCGGCGGGGCTTGAGGCACGTATCCACCAGCTTGAAGCGCTGCGGAAGCAGTATGGTAAAGAGTCACACGCAGGCGCGCTGGCAAGCGCTTATCGGCTGGCCGAAAAAACACGCCCGCACATCATGAGCGCTGTTTATGCTGCCGACGCCACCCGCCCGAATCTCGACGCGCCTGCCCAGAGCATTGACCTTCTCATCACCGATGTGCCCTACGGCCAGCTTAAGCATTGGCAGGGTGAAGCGAGCATCTCGGCTCTGCTGGCCGCGCAGAGTCCCCTGCTGCGTCCTGGTGCCATTGCCGCCATTATTACCCTCAGGGGTGTGCCCGTACAGCACCGAGCCTACCACCCTCTGCGCCGTTTTCACATCGGCAAGCGTCAGATCACCCTGCTGCAACATACAGATTGAAACCTTTTCACGCATCCGGTAGTATCTAAGATGGCGTTTGAAAAAATTTGAATGGAGTACAACACATGGTAGACGCAGTGCTGGAACAGAATACAGGCGCAGAGGATGTCGTCTGGGATTTGTCGGTGTTTTACAGCGGCGCAGAGGATCCGGCGCTTCAGCAGGACATCGAAGCGTTGGAAACAAAGGCCGAGCAGTTCGCCGAGCAGTATCGTGGCAGGGTGGCCGGGCTGGATGCCGAAGAAATGCGCGAGGTGCTGGAAACACTGGAAGCCATTTACGACCAGCAGGGGCGCATCAGCGGCTTTGCTTCGCTGCTGTTCTCCACCGACACAGCCGACCCGCAGCGCGGCGCGCTGGTGCAGAAAGTGACCGAATTCGGCGCACGGTTGAATCAAAAGCTGGTGTTCTTCGAGCTGGAATGGAACAAGGTAGACGACACAGCGGCGAAATCGCTGCTGGATAACCCGGTACTGGAAAGTTACCGTCATTATCTGGAAGCAGAGCGCCGTTACCAGCCCTACCAACTGAGCGAAATCGAGGAACAGCTCATCGCCGAGAAGAGCGTGACCGGGCGCAGCGCGTGGACACGCTTCTTCACACAGTTGATCTCCGCCCTGCGGCTGGATTATGACGGCGAGAAGCTGAGCCTGACGCAGGTATTGAGCAAGCTGCACGATGCAGACCGCGAGGTGCGCCGCAAAGCCAACGAGTCGATCACTGCCGGGCTGCACAGCAAGTCGATGGAACTGACCTATATCTTTAATGTACTGGCTGCCGACAAAGCCGCCGACGATAAACGGCGTGGTTATCCCGACTGGGTATCCTCGCGTAATCTCTCTAACAAAGCGCCGGAAGCAGTGGTGGACGCGCTGATTCAGGCCGTCACGTCCAATTATGACATTGTGGCACGCCATTATGAGCTGAAGCGTAAGCTGCTGGGGCTGGAAGAACTGACCGAGTATGACCGCTATGCCCCGCTGCCTGTGAAAGAGGAAGGCTCGTTTTATGCCTGGGACCACGCGCGCGCGATGGTCGTCAGCGCCTTTGCACAGTTCAGCCCGCGCTTCAGCGAGATCGCGCAGAAGTTCTTTGACGAAAACTGGATTCATGCCCCGGTGCTGCCCAACAAACGCGGCGGCGCGTTCTGCTCACCGGGCGTACCGTCGGCGCACCCGTTCGTCTTCGTCAATTACACCGGCAAAGACCGCGATGTGATGACGCTGGCGCACGAACTCGGTCATGGCATTCACTCCTATCTCTCGGCAGAAGCACAGAGCATGTTCTACCTGTACACACCGCTGACCACCGCCGAGATGGCCTCGACCTTCGGCGAAATGCTGGTCTTCACCGATCTGATGGACAACGAACCCGACCCGGCGGTGCGGCTCAAGCTGCTGGCGGGCAAGATCGAGGATGCCTTCGCCACTGTTTTCCGTCAGATTTCCATGAACCGTTTCGAGGATGCGCTGCACAACGCCCGCCGCACCGAGGGCGAACTGAGCACCGCGCGCATTAACGAACTGTGGATGGAGACGCAGAGGGCGATGTTCGGCGACAGCGTGAACCTGACCGACGCATACAGCCAGTGGTGGAGCTACGTGCCGCATTTTCTGAGTACACCCGGTTATGTCTACGCCTACTCGTTTGGCGAACTGCTGGTGCTGGCCCTGTTCAACCTGTATCAGCAGCGTGGGGCGGCCTTCGTGCCGCAGTTCATCGAGATTCTGGAAGCAGGCGATTCCGACTGGCCAGAGAAGATTCTGGCGAAGGCCGGTGTAGACCTGACCGATCTGAACTTCTGGAACGAGGGCCTGAACGCGCTGCGTGATCTGGTCGCGCAGGAAGAAGCGCTGGCGAAAGAGGTCTATCCGGGGAAGGTTTAAGGTTTATTCCCCCCAGCCCCTCTCCAAAACGGAGAGGGGAGCAGTGTTGGGGCGGGGGTAGGGTGTGCAGCGTCGCCAGCAGCACCCTGGCCGTGAACGGGATGCAGCACTACGCGCCTTATGGTGACCCCTTCGGTGCACAGGGCAGCCTGGCGATGCGATGATGCAGATGATGTGCCCGGCTTCGTAAGGATCAAGGTGCTGTTCCAGCCGCCGCGTGAACCCATAGTGAGCAGCATAAAACAACCCTTCTCAACCTGGGTGTTGGCCAAGCAATGCGTTGTCAGGTGGGGAAGCGGGTAGTTTAGCCGTTTCCGATACACGCCCGCTTTCCTTGATAGAATTTCATTTCGTGTTTACAATAAACCCTATGGGGTGGAAGTTAGACCCCAGGAAACTCAGATGTTTAACATATGGAATATATCAAAGTTCCGAATAATACGTCCCCTGACAGCCTGGTTGGTGGTCACGTTGGTTCTCACGATCTTCGGCCCCACCTATGCCCAGAGCGAAACTGGTGCTGTCTATATCGCTGAAGTCGAAGGTGTCATTAGTCCTCCAGTAGCGAATTACCTGTTGCGTGTTCTGGAAGAAGCCACAGCTAACAATGCCAGTGTGCTCATTATCAAAATGGATACCCCCGGCGGCCTGGATACCTCTATGCGTGAGATTATTCAGGCGATCTTGGAGTCGCCTGTGCCCGTTGTCACTTATGTGACCCCCGCTGGCGCACGAGCGGCCTCTGCTGGT
>JBGSXK010000394.1:0-3232 GCA_041751455.1 Anaerolineae bacterium | reverse complement strand
GAGTGAATATAAGATGCTCCGCCTGCTCCGGCGGATTCCGCTGCTCAGGATTCCCGGCGCGGCGGCAGCAGCGGCCTCGCGTTATATGCGGGTTTCACCACGTAAGCCTTACATGAACGTGCTGGAGTTTGCGGTGCGTGTTCCGCCCATTCCCATCTTCATCGCCTATAATGATTACGACAATACACTGGATGTCCCTGCACAAGCCTTCGAGCATATGATCACACAGCTCCCGCCCACTGTCGAGTCGATGCGGCTGCCGGGCAGCGGCCACGTGTTCGACTGGCCAAATACCTACTTCTTCTGGACGCGGATGCTGGCATGGCTGGAAGAGCATTTTTGATTTTAAACCACCGGGGGCAAAGTTAGACAATGAGGAATGATCTGAAAGCTTGTTGTGCCGCACTCATAGCTTCTTCGATTCACTACCCCAGCGTAAAGCGCCCCAACAGCGCCCAGCCATCCCCTGCGCCCTCGACCGGGGACAGCACCGCATAGCGCGTAATATCCGGGTAGCTGTACCACCCGGCATAGACATGATACTCACCGACAGGCAGTTCCATGACAATCTGCTCACCCCATTGAGTCGCGCCATCCGTATCCAGCGGGCTGTCAAACTGCGCGACAGGCTCGCCTTCGGCATTGAGGATATGCACGAAGCGCACGGCGTTGTCGGCAGGCGGCTGCTCGAACTGCCACCATAACCAGATGAAATTCGTTTCATTACCACTCGGCGGCATGGCATAATCCAGCGTGATGCCATTGGCAAAGGCAATGCGCTCCGTGCCAGCCGACTCGACAGGCGAGAGAGTCAGGCGTTTTGCCGTCATCGCCCGGCAGCGTAAACCCGCGCTGTGCCGCGCCGAGCAGGGGGGATCAAGCACCAGTGTGAGGGTGTGATAGCCCTGCGTCATGTACAGCGGCACATTCAGCTCAAGCCCACCCTCGACCTTCCAGCGTCCAAATGATCGCCCATCCAACTGGAAATCCACTGTGTGCCCATCCCCGCTCAACTCCGCCCGCAGCAGCGTCCAGCCATCCAGCGGCGCATAGAAGTAGACCGGATGCCGGGCAGTAATCGTCAGCGGCGTGTCTTGCGTCGTGCCCTGTGCGAAGGTGCGATAGTAGCTCACGCCATCCCCAGCCAGCCAGCGCGGCGGGTCGGCGGTGATGTCTGGCGCGGGGACTTCGTACACAGCCAGCGCAGCATCCTCATAATAAGGCGTGCCCAGTTGTGCCGCCGCAAAAGTCACCTGCTCCGGCGTGGCATAGCGTTTATGCACAATCACCATACCCGCGCCCGCCGCATCCAGCAGCACCGGGTCGAGCGTGCCTTGCAGCAGCGTGAGCTTGGCCGGGTCTACCGGGGTGCTGCGCGTGACATGCCCTGCGACCAGCGCCTTCTGATGCGCCGTTTGCAGATAGAGCGCTTCTTTGGCCGCAACGGTATTTTCCCAGGGTATATCGAAAACCGCTCGCAGGTCTTCATGTGCGGCCAGCGCATGAACTTCTGGCGGCAGCGCGGCGGGCGTGGTCGGGAACGGCCAGAAGAAGCGATAATCGAGCAGGATCACTATTGCCAGAACGGCCAGCATAGCCAGCTTCATCGCCGCTGCGCCCCGATTGCCAGTGCGTTTCCATAATACAGGGCTGACAGGCGAGGCCAACTCACGCGCCCCATACCCTGCCAGCACCGCCACAGCCAGTGCCAGCGCAAAGTTAAAGCGTCCGGGGGTACGTGCCAGGCTGAAGCCGGGGAGATTCTGTAAGAACGCCCAGGGCAGTGTGAGGTAGGTTTCGTAATCATCGGTGTGGGCAACGACTGGCTGATCGAACACTTTCAGCACAGGCCCCAGTGACAGCACCCAGGCGATCAACGCCAGAAGCAGCCATCCACGTGCAGCCCGCTGCCGTATAACCGCCACCAGCGCCAGCAGCCCGACGATAACACCGAGATAACTCGTGCCTTCTTCGAGATTGATCCCTAACACCCGGTGCGGATAATCCAGCCTGTCATACAATGGATGATAGAAGGAAGGCGAAACGATGCTGAGCAGGTCAGCGCTGTAACGCACAAAGCCACCTTCATCAGTATAGGCACTGGTGCCAAAGATTGAACCCGCAATCGGCAGCAGATACAGGCCGAGCAGAACAACTCCAGCTACATTCACAGCCAGTATCAGCGTCAGCCCGCCCCAGTCTCGCCGGACGAGACACGCCAGCACCAATACCACGGTGATCGGCAGAATCACATAGATCAATTGCAGGATATGCCCGCCGGGGCTGAGGACGAAGAACAACACGGCCAGCGCGAAATACTTCAGCGTGTTTCTTCGCTCACTGGGATGCTTGGAAGCTGTCTGTGAAGCAGGTGCAATGAGGTTAAGCAGCGCCCAGATATACAGTGGCGCAGGCCATGCAACCATTAACCCGGCGTGTCCCCCGGCCAGATGTGTCTGAAAGGTCGGTGCGGCCATATAGACCAAGCCGACCAGCAGCGCGGGCGCTTCACTTTTGAGCAGATAACGTGCCAGGAAGTAAGCCGCCCAGCCGTTGAGCGCCATGTACAGCAGCACGGACAGATTGGCGGCGGCAGGCAGTGGCAGCATAAACGCCAGCAGCCATGCCGGGAAGAACTGCTGCGGGTTCGCCCACAGCAGCACCCCGCCCTCGATGCCCTCAGGATAGCCCAGCAGCGGCTGGAAAAAGACAGGCTGGCCGCTGCGCAGCGCGTGCTTGTACCACCAGATATGCCGCGCCATCTCGTGGCTGTCACCATACTCGAAGCCGGCCAGATGCGTCGAGAGCTGCGCCGCCAGCGGCCATGTCAGGAACACCGTCGCCAGCAGATAGAGCAGGTAAACGCCGAGATGCCTAATCCACCGTGAACTTGCCAAGATCAATCCATCCTTCGCCGCCATCTTCCCGCGCAAAGGGCGTGGTATCCGGGTAGCGATACCACCCCGCGCTGATGCGATACTCCCCCGGCGGCAGCCCATCCAGCGCGACCGTCACCTCGTCCAGCCAGCCCGTGCCCGCCGCGAACTCGCCCAGCGGCACATCACTCTGCGCCGCCACCCTGCCGTTTTCGTCCAGCACATGCACGAACCGCACATCGTCCAGCGTGCGCGGCTGGCCGAAAAGCCACCACAGCCACAGTTTCAGCCCGTCCTCTGGTGAGGCCGTCGCCACATGAACCGCTGCCAGCGTGATGCCATTGGTCAGCACCAGC
>JBGSXK010000393.1:0-11657 GCA_041751455.1 Anaerolineae bacterium | reverse complement strand
GCCAGCAGATACCTCCATTCAACCAGATGGCACTTGCCTTAGGGTATCTCTGTTCGACTACAATAGAGATACATATTGGGATACAGATGGGATGGACACTTATTCGTTTGGCGCATGGCTAAAGCAGCGGCGGGAGTCTCTGCGGCGCACCCAGCGCGAACTTGCTGATTCAACCCACTGCTCGGTGGCGATGTTGAAGAAAGTCGAGGCAGATGAACGTCGTCCATCATCTGAATTGGCAGAACTCCTCGCAGCTTCATTGCAGGTCCCAGAAGCGGATCAGCGCATCTTTGTCGAAGTTGCCCGTGGGCAACGCCCAGTCGATGCGATCTGGCATCTTCAGAACGAAACAGCCAATCTATCTGCTCCATTCCATGCACCAGAGCCTTTACCGAAACCCGCTACGCCGTTCATCGGACGCACTGACGAATTGAAAGAAATAGGAGAACGTCTGGATCAACCGAACTGTCGTCTTCTCACACTCGTCGGCCCCGGTGGTGCAGGCAAGACAAGACTGGCATTGGCTGTTGCACAGGTGTGCCAGACATCATTTAGGGATGGCACGGCATTTGTACCCTTAGTGTCGATGTCTGAGACTGCCATGATCCCAACCGCTACGGCATACGCCCTACACCTGTCGCCAGGCAGGCAGCCTGCTGAACAGGTGAAGAATTTTCTACATTGCCGCAAGATGCTGCTTATCCTCGACAACTGTGAGCAGTTACAGGGTGATCTAAACTGGCTGTCAGCGCTGTTAGCTTATGTGCCGGGCGTAAAAATCCTGCAACTTCAAGGGAGTGCCTGCATCTGATTGAAGAGTGGGTCTATACAGTGCCCGAACTGGCGCAATCGACGGCTTTATTTGTCCAGACAGCCCGCCGTGTAAAACACGATTTTGATGCAGTGATGGAGCAGGTGGACATCCGCCGAATCTGTGATCTGGTCGAGAATCTTCCCCTTGCAGTGGAGCTTGCCGCCAGTTGGACACCCGTTATATCCTGTGCTCAGATTGCTGACCATATCGCACAGGATATTGCCATTCTTGCGACCGATGTCCGCAATGTGCCAGATCGCCATCGCAGCATCCAGGCGGTCTTTGATCATTCGGTGATGTCAGATATGATGCATCTTTCAGTGGTGCAATTGGCAAAAGCCATAAAAGCCAAAGAGGTTTCTTCCGTCGAAGTCGTACACGCCTGTCTCAAGCGCATTGAAGAGGTAAACCCGAAACTCAATGCGGTGGTACAGTTGCGCGCTGATGAAGCCCTTGACGAAGCACGTTTAGCTGATGAAGCTCTGGCGCGTGGTGAAAGTAACGGGCTTTTGCACGGCATCCCGATGACGATTAAGGATTCACTGGATACAGCGGGAGTCATTACCACAGGTGGGACATTAGGGCGCAAGGACTTTATCCCTACGAAAGATGCAACTGTGGTGACGCGCTTAAAAAATGAAGGCGCGATTTTACTGGGGAAAACCAATACACCTGAATTAACACTTTCTTTTGAAACGAATAATCTCATCTATGGCCGCACCAACAATCCCTATGATTTAACCCGTTCGTCAGGCGGGAGCAGCGGCGGTGCGGCAGCGATTATTGCCAGTGGCGGTGCCCCCTTTGATATTGGAAGCGACTATGGGGGTAGTATTCGTTTACCCGCACATTTTTGTGGCATAGCAGGTATTAAACCAACATCAGGACGTGTACCCCGCACGGGGCATATCATCCCTTATGCAGTAGGTGCGACGGATGCTTATCAAGCCATTGGGCCGCTTGCCAGAACCGTTGATGATCTGACCTTGCTGCTTGGCATTATCGCAGGGCCTGATTGGCAAGACCCTATGATTGTTCCTATGCCCCCAGCTAATCCTGATGGTGTGGATTTGAGGAGACTGCGTATCGCATTTTATACGGTTAATGGAACCGCCACGCCAACGCCTGAGATTATGCAGGCTGTAAAGGAGGTTGCCAGATCACTTGAGGATCATGTTGCCTCTGTTGAAGAAAATCGCCCTGAGCGACTGGAAGAAACATGGGATTTGTGGACTTCGTTGAACGTTGCTGATGGCGGTTACGGCACCCGCGAAATACTGGAAAAAGCGGGAACAACGGATATGGGTCGCCATATGCGAAGCATCGAGAGTGAGACAACAGGCAGGGAATTTGGCAGGCGGCTGCGTGAAATGGATTTATTCCGCAGTCAGATGTTGGGCTTTATGGCGAATTATGATGTGATCATTTGCCCTGCGAACGCCAATGTTGCCATCAAGCACGACACACAATATGACCACTTTGCAGGGTTTAGCTATGCCGCAACCTATAATTTAACGGGTTGGCCTGCTGCGGTGGTTCGTGCCGGAACATCGCCTGAAGGCTTGCCAATAGGTGTGCAGATTGTAGCTAATCCCTGGCGTGAAGATGTTGCATTGAAAGTAGCTCAGTTTGTCGAGAAGAAATTCGCTGGCTGGCAAAAACCACCTCTGTAAATCGCGCATGACAACATTTCGTCAAAGAGTAATTCAGCAGGCGCAGATGCTATTGCTTGATCCTTGTGCACAGTTCACCGCTTCATCCAACCTGCCATCGTTCACGCGAGGGCTGTGGGATAACTGAATTTGATGACCCGACTACTTGACAATTAACTCAAACCGCAATATAGTACATACGATTTACCGCATACGTTTGCATAACTTAGCCGTGGTGACTTTTCAGGATGATTGATGGTTGGTTTCATCGGACTTTTGCATGTAGCCGATGTGACAAACGTAACTATATGCGGTGGCATATCATAAAGGTGAGAATTTACACTTCACGGGTCTGATGCTGTCCTCATGATGGTGAAGCGGGGCCCTAAATTTAAAGTAGTTTATGGTTTGCCGGATTATGGCGGCCCAGAGCAGTAAAAAGTTTTAAATTTATTCATCCAAAGAGTTTTTGATGTCTCCTTTACTTGAATGTGTTGGCATTACGAAACGTTTCCCTGGCACGCTGGCGCTTGATGATGTCCGGTTTGAGCTGGAACCCGGTGAAATCCATGCCGTCATGGGGGAAAACGGTGCAGGTAAAAGCACCCTGATGAAAATTTTATCAGGCGTGTTTACGGCTGATGCCGGAGAAATCCGCTTTGGGGGTATACCGGTCACACCAGCTTCGCCACGTGAAGCACTGATGCTCGGCATCGCCATCGTCCACCAGGAACTCAGCCTGATCCCCACACTGACAGTCGCAGAAAATATCTTTCCAAGCCGGCTGCCCACGAATGCATTAGGCATGGTTCGATATAATGAATTGTTCCGGCAGGCGCAGGAAGTTCTGGAAAAGCTCAATGTTGATGTTAACCCTCGCGCCACCGTCGAAACTCTCTCGATTGCTAATCAACAGCTTGTTGAAATCACCAAAGCGCTCTCTTCTAATTGTAAAGTCCTCATCCTGGATGAACCCACCTCCACCCTGACCGACCACGAAACCAACACCCTGCTCGATTTTCTGCGGCGTCTGGCAGCAGAGGGTGTGGGCATTGTCTACATCAGCCACAAGCTGAAAGAAATCTTCCAGTTAGCAGATCGTGTAACGGTGCTGCGGGATGGCAAATATGTAGGGATGCGAGTAGTTAATGAGATTACGCCGGATGATGTAATCCGAATGATGGTGGGGCGGGAACTAGGCAATATCTACCCGCCCAAAGGTCAGGAAGTCGGCCCATCGCTGCTGGAAGTCCGCAATCTGCGCATGCCCGATTCGCAGACACACAACAGTTTCCAGCTCTACCAGGGGGAGATTTTAGGGTTTGCCGGGTTGATCGGCTCTGGCCGCAGTGAACTGGCACGCGCCATCTTCGGCCTGGATGCTCGCGCAGAAAGGGAAATTCTGCTCAACGGCTATCCTATTAAGATCGCATCGCCCAGGGATGCCATCGCCCAGGGATTGGGTTATCTGCCGGAAGATCGTAAAGCCGCTGGTTTATTCCTGGAAATGAGCATCAAGCTCAATATCGAAGCGCCCATCATCCATGAAGTGAGCAGTGGCATGTTTGTCTCCCCGGCCAAAGAGCGCGAACTGGCACGGCAGTATGTCCGGCAGTTGAACATCAGCACACCCAGCATTGAGCAGGAAGTGCGCCGCCTCAGTGGGGGCAACCAGCAGAAAACCCTGGTGGCGAAGTGGCTGGCGATTAAACCCAAAATCCTGATTGTGGATGAACCAACACGCGGCATTGATGTAGGCGCAAAGAAGGAAATTCACTTTCTGCTGCGTTCCCTGGCGGAAAGCGGCGTTGGCATCATCATGATTTCTTCCGAGCTGCTTGAAATTTTAGGTATGAGTGATCGTATTCTCGTCATGCACGAGGGTGCTATCGTCGCCGAATACAGCGCGGAAGATGCCACCGAAGAAAACATCATTCGTGCGGCGAGCAGTCACAAAGGTGAGTAGAAATTTATGGAAACAACAACTCCTATAAGCGAAATCCCCCTTAAAAGCAGCCTGAGCTCGTTTTTCAGTTTTTTGGTGCGCTTGCTACGTATGCGCGAGGCCGCACTGGTGATCCTGATTATCGCCATTGGCCTGGCACTTCAAATCATCACCGGGCGCTTTTTTACCACGCCCAACCTGAACGCCATCAGCCTGGGCTTCGCCACCTCTGCTATCATCGTGATCGGCATGACAATGGCGCTGGTTTCTGGCGGTTTCGATTTGTCGGTTGGCTCGGTCTTTGCAATGGGCGGTGTGGTGACAGCAATTGCCCTCCGTGCCGACTTCCCAATTCCCATTGCCATTCTATGTGGGGCAGGGGCGGGGGTGGTCGCCGGGTTAATCAACGGCCTGTTGATTACCAAGATTCAGATCAACCCATTTATCACAACACTGGGCATGATGGGCATTGCGCGGGGTGTCAGCCTGGCAGTGACCGAAGGCACAGTGATCGCTGGCTTGCCCAGCCAGTTCTATATATTTGGTCAGGGCAGAACACTGGATATCCCTAATCTTATCCTGATTGCGCTTTTTATGATCCTCGTTGGCGATATTCTGATGCGGCGCTCGGCGCTTTTTCGGCAGATTTATTATGTTGGCGGTAATGACGAGGCAGCACGGCTTTCCGGCATTAACGTTGACCGGGTGAAGATCGCCGTATTCACCATGTCTGGCCTGTTGGCAGCCCTGGCAGGGGTGCTGTCTGTCTCGCGCTTTACAGTGGCTGACCCTGGCGCTGGTGTGGGCGAAGAACTGCGTATTATTGCCGCCTGTATCATCGGCGGCTGCACCCTGCGCGGTGGCAAAGGCACGGTTCTTGGTGGTTTGTTGGGGCTTATCTTCGTGGGATTTATCAATAATGGCATGATTTTGCTGCGGGTGCCTGTTTACTGGCAGCAGCTTTCCATGGGAGTTGTGCTGCTGCTGGCGGTAGGGTTTGATACCGTCAGTCAGCGCTGGCAGATGCGGCCAAGAGGCAGGAAAGTCGGTTAAAACCTCCGACCTGTATAGTCTGGCAGCATTGCAACTTTAATACATCTATTTACTTATCTAATAGAAAGGTTAAAGAGCATGAAACGAATGAACAGACGGAATTTTCTTAAGGGTTCGAGCGTAGCCGCGGCTTCTGCGTTTCTGGCGGCTCAGGGTCTGAGACCCGGAAAAGCGCAGGCCGACCAGACGTACTACATGGTTACCTTCCTTTCCGGCATTTCCTACTGGCGCGATGCCTTTCGGGGCATGGAAGATGCCGCCGAGTATCTTGGCGTGGAGGCAATTTACCAGGGCGTGGCCGAATATGATGTTACCGGCCAGGTACGTGTACTGGAAGAAGTCGTCGGAACTCAGCCGGACGGCATCGTGTTGACTGTCATCCAGGCCGATGCTTTGCAGCCGACCATCGACTCCGCCATCGACAGCGGTCTTCCTCTCGTCACCTTTGACGCAGACTCACCCCTCAGCAAACGTTATTCGTTCCTGGGCACAGGCAACTACTTCGCCGGTGTGATCGCCGCGCGTTATGTCGGCTCACAGGTGGGGTCTGGCAAAGCTGCCGTTGTCACCGTGCCAACACAAAATAACCTGGCGGAGCGCACCCGGGGCTTTCTTGAAACGTTGGAAGCGGAATTCCCCAATGTTGTCAGCGGCAGTCAATTCATCGTTGATAACCAGAATACATCAGAACAGGCGGCCTCTGGCTTATCGGCGCTGTTGCAGGCCGATCCTGACATTCGTGGCGTTTTCAGCAGCAATGCTCAGGCAGCCATCGGCGCGGCATCAGCGCTGCGTGAGGCCGGCATGACTGACGAGGTTGCACACATCGGGTTCGACTTTGATGCCGGCACTCTCGACCTGATTGATAATGGCGAACTGGGCGCGACACTGGCTCAGGGTACATGGCAGATGGGCTTCTGGGGCCTGCTCTCTGCCTACATGGTAAGGAATGGCATGATCGAATCGGTTTCGGACTGGCAGGCGGCTGGTATACCTCCCCTGCCGCCTAATGTTGATACCGGCGTGACGGTCATCGACCAGTCCAACAGCGAATACTGGCGCCCGCTGACATAGTTATCGGTGGATAAGATTTTGGCTCAACCTATGTAGTGGGGAGTGGGTCAGGTCAGTGCTCCCTTTCTCTTTCCAGGCAGGAGCAGGGGAGCACTGGCAGCCCGGCCAGTGCTCGATCAGGAAAATCTTATTTCGGCGGGTTTCTTCCAGTGTAAAACGTGGATAGATCCAAAAGCACATCGTTACCATATCATCGAGCTCATCAGACCGGAGGCAGAGGCGCAGGTGGATGCGCCTCTGCTCAACGCATATTAGGGTGAGACTCAACCCTGATGATTAGTTTAAATCGGTTGTAAAGCTTAAAGCAACTTTTATTCAGGAGAATGAACGATGACACTGCGATATTCCCGCGCCAGTGCTATTATGGATATGGTTGGCAGCACCGCCAGGGTCGTGATCCTGCTGGTGCTTGCCCTGGTTCTTTGCAGCGCAATTGCCGCTCAGGGAAGCTCTATCGAGGTGCAGCCCTATGGCACGACAGCCGACGGTCAGGACGTTGAAGAATACATTCTGACAAATGCCAATGGGATGGAGGTAAGGATTATTACCTACGGTGGTATCATCACGTCAATCCGTGTACCAGACCGTAACGGCGAGGTGGCTAATGTTACGCTCGGCTTCGACAATCTCGAAGACTACCAGACCCAAAATCCATACTTTGGCAATATCACGGGGCGCTACGCCAATCGTATCGCCAGTGCCCGGTTTACTCTGGATGGGGCAGAATACACCCTGGCGGCCAACAACGGCCCCAATTCGCTGCACGGAGGTGATGTCGGCTTCGATAAAAGGGTGTGGACGGCTACAGAAGTGCAGGGAAGTGGTGCGGTCGGTGTGGAGCTGACCTACTTAAGCCCGGATGGTGAAGAAGGCTATCCCGGCAACCTGGAGGTTAAGGTGATTTATACCCTGACGGATGACAACGAAATCCGCATGGAGTATATAGCGACCACAGACGCGCCAACAGTGGTCAATTTGACCAACCATGCCTATTTTAATCTGGCAGGTGAGGGAACGAGTTCAATTTACGATCACATTCTTATGATCGACGCTGATCGGTATACGCCGGTTGATGAAACCCTGATCCCAACCGGTGAACTTGTGCCCGTTGAAGGCACACCCTTTGACTTCCGCATACCGAAAGCCATTGGCCCTGGCCAGCGTTCTTCCCATGAGCAGATTGTTCTGGGGCGCGGGTATGACCATAACTTTGTACTTAACCGCGAAGAAGGCGACAATTCGATGCTGCTGGCGGCGCGGGTGTATGAATCGGAATCGGGGCGCATTCTGGAAGTGTGGACGACAGAACCCGGCATCCAGTTCTACGCCGGAAACTTCCTTGACGGCACGCTGATCGGCCCTGGTGGACATCTCTACCGTCAAAGCGACGGGTTCGCGCTGGAAACCCAGCACTTCCCGGATTCACCCAATCAGCCGGATTTTCCGTCTACGGTTCTGAGGCCGGATGAGACCTACCAGACGACGACGATCTACAAGTTTTTAACGGATTAACAGCGCGAATGCAGCAGGTGGGAACACGCAGGTTTATGTTCCCACCTCATCCAACTGCACCGCCTGTTTGTTATACAATTATCAAAAGGAATAGATTATGCGTGTGGGTTGTCAGATGACCAAGTTACTTCCACCGGGGAACATATCGCCCGCAGTCCCAACGCCAGCATTGCCAAACCGCAACAGCTTATCAACTATGCGCTATATTATGGTTCGCAGCAAACCATTTTTGAGTCCGTGACCTGGTTGATTGAGCAGGGGAAAATCGTGGTCTAGCGAGATCATGGTGTCCCTGCGACCCTACAGGAACAAATACCGATGGTAAGAAGAAATCCCAGACCGGCCTCCAATAGCCCCACAATGCACGATGTCGCTAAACTGGCGGGGGTTTCGCAGAGTACGGTTTCACGTGTGTTGAGTGAAACTGCCTCTCACATCCCCATTAGTGATGATACCCGGCAGCGCATTCTGGATGCCGTCGATAAGTTGGGCTACCAACCGAATATGATCGCCCGCAGTTTGCGCACACAGCGCACTCAGATGATCGCGGTGATGATTGGTGACATCTCAAACGCCTTTTATCATCCGGTAGTACGCGCCATCCAGGATGTCGCCCGTACCCGCGATTATGATGTGCTGATTTCCAATGGCGACCACATCTATGAAAATGAACTACGTTTTTTGAAAACAGTACTCCGGCGTCCGGTGGATGGTGTCATCATGGCACCTCATCGCCTCAGCATAGAGGATTTAGACGACTTTATCAAGCGCAGCCACATTCCCATCGTCGCGCTGGGAGCACAGGTCAAGCACCCGCTGGTTGATGTGGTGGGCGGCACCAGCGAACCTGCCACTTATGAAGCGATCACCTGGCTTATTCAGGAAAAGAGACATCAACGCATCGGCATTATGGGCGTGGCGGGTGATATGCCGCCGGGACCACCGCGCCTGCGGGGTTATGAACGTGCTATGACCGATGCCGGTCTGATGGTTGAACCCGGCTTTATCCAGAAAGCCGAATTCACGATAGAAGGGGGGCGGCAGGCGATGACCACATTTCTACAACAGGAAAACCCGCCAACAGCGATCTTCACCTGCAACGCGCTGATGGCGATTGGCGCGATCAAGGTGATCCAGGCAGCAGGGCTGCGTGTGCCGGACGATTTTAGCGTGATGGGCTATGATGACATCCCCGAAGCAATGATTGTTGATCCTCCACTCACCATCATGGCACGTGATCTATCCAGCATTGGCGTGCAGGTAGCGGAAATCCTGTTCGAGCGCATCGATGGTATGGTTTCCGGGTCAGGCCGCTTTTTTCAGACGCGCTGGAACCTGGTTGAGCGTGCGTCTGTCCGCACGCTGTGAGTGATGATCCCTCAAAAGTTATCCTCATTTTGAAGCTGAGGTTAGAGGGCATCACCCAGGATAAGACGCAGATCATGTACAATGTCCTGATAATCCGTCCCATACAGATATTGCACCTCAAGCCGTCCATCCACGCCGATGAGGAACACTGACACTGTATGGTCGATCAGATAGGACAGTGACGAATCGCCAAGCTGACGTTTTTCCACCACCACGCCAAGTTCGCGCATAAGCTGTTGCAGTGCCGCACTGTCATCACGCAGGCCGATAAAATCCTGATGGAAAGCGTGGGTATACAGGGTCATATTTTCAATTGTATCCCGCTCAGGGTCTACCGTTACAAAGGCGATCTTCAGCTTATCTGCAGGCTCATTGAGTTCAGTATAAACACGCTTCAACTCGGCGAACGTGGTCGGACAAAAGTCCGGGCACGTCCGGTAGCCGAAATACAGCAGAATCACCTGCCCTTGATGATCGCTCAGGCTAAACGGCTCACCTTCGGTGGATGTAAATGTGAAATCGTCAAGGCTTCGAGGTGGATTAAACACTGCACCGCGCAGTTGATCTGCGTATGATGGCGGGCTTACTTCCTGTATGTTGGGGGCCGTGCTGCAACTGGTTGCGAGTAGCAGAATAACAAGTAACCATCGGAACCGCATCTTTTCTACCTCGACTATATTTGAAGTCCACATTTAATAAGCAGGGTGAACCTAGCCCTCGACGATAATGCTGATTGACTCAGCCACGTTCAGGCTGCAAATACCCTGATACACGCTGGGGCTTGTAAATTTTTGCCGGATCACCTCACCAGGGCGCACCAGGAATGGGCCAATTGTGTGTTCGACAATATCATTATTCTGGATTACCAGTGTGTTTTGTCCGTTTATGTTTAAGCGAATTTCGTCAGGCATCATGTTCTCTGCCTGTCCCAGGCGCATCATTGCCTGTGTTCCCTGCGGGATCACGATGTGCAGTTCGCGCTCCGCGTCCGTAACCAGCATCTCGATCTCGCTTGCACTGCGAAAGCTGGTTATGGTGCTGCTGTTTACCGGGACAGGATAGACGAAAACTTCGAATTGATCTTGCAGCGTGTCCTGGGTGCCGGGCAGTTCGGCCGCCACATCCACCACCCATTGCCCCATCATCGGCCAATTGATCGATACTTCATAAAGGCCATTTGGTGCTGGGGTAGCCTGCCGGTGGATCGGCAGCATACCGGGATGCATCATCTGGATTGAGACAGCAACTGCCGCGTTATCAATAGGCTGACCATCCCCGTTTAGCACAGCAACAGTGAGTGTGACCCAGCCTATCGCTAACGGGAACGGGTCGGATCGCATCTCAAGCTTTGCATTTGCCCTGGCAGGGTTTGGGCTAAACATCCACAATCCAATGGCGACGATCACGATCACTAAAATGAATAAAAACGCTGCACGAACTTTCACGCTTTCCTGCCTCATGTTCTCTTCAGTTCAATGATAGGGACTATCTGGTGGGGAATGCAAGCGAAAGGTGACGAAAATCACGTAAAAGGCGATGATAGGCGCAGGGACATAATCCATGCTGTAAGTGAAAATCTATGTAAGTGTCGGCTCTTTGATCGCCACTTTCCCTACAACATGCGGGGCGCTGGCCTTAAAGGTCATGTCTAGCAGCGGAAACACCCACTTTTTGCCGGATAACCTGAGGTTGGAGAAGGGGCTTTCTGCCGGGATATCGAGTTGACCACTGGTAACTCCAGAACGGGCGCGTACCCCTCCCAGGAACGCCAGCAGATTGGCATCCAGCTTACTCAATACGGGCAGGAAGAGCAGGGCGGGCAGCAGCAGGCGGGGTTCACGCCAGTGCAGCGTGGCGAGCTGCCGTGTTTCCTGATGAACTTCGACCCCGTTGGCACTCCATGAAAACTGCGCCATCTCTTTAGGCAATCCCCAGATTTCACGTCCACCCGCCATTGAACTCTCGTGATCCACATAGATGTGGGAAATCCAGAAGCCGAGCCGCCTGCCATAACGGGTCAGCGCCGGGGCGACGATCAACTCGCTGTATTCCAGTGCTGACCCCGGTCCATAGGACGCTGTAAAAAACACACCGAGCGTTTTACCGGGCAATACCGAGATAATCTGCAAATCATTCGGAACCGACATACGTGCCTGTTCCACGTCAATCAGATGGAAAGTCTGGTAGGCAAAGCCCTTGTTTAGCCAGGGAGCAGGAGGGTACTCCATCATAAAATGCC
>JBGSXK010000392.1:0-3519 GCA_041751455.1 Anaerolineae bacterium | reverse complement strand
GATTCTAACTTAACCCCTCAAGCGGCGCTTCTGCTGGAAGCTCTGCGCGAGGCAAACGACTGGATCAACCGTTCTGAGCTGGCACGTCGAACAGAGAAGTCCGCGTTGAATAAGTGGGATATGGTGCTGTTGGGCAAGCTGGCTGATGCCAGGCTGATCGAAACACGCCAGATTCCGCGTCATGGTCCGATTGGGTACGAGTGGCAGTACCGCCCCGTACAGATCGATCACGATGCGGAGTCGGCAGGATGAATGCTTTACGAAGCATCATCTGGTGTGCAGTATCCTCACGGGCGCAGAACGAACCGGATAAAGTCAGTCTGCCGCAACAAGAGGAAGATGGGCGCAAACTGACGTTAAGCTATGACTGGCGCGTCGTGGATGTCATGCGGGTGCCAGGGCATAGTCGCCGGTACATCGACTTTCACAAATTATCGGCTGATGCTGCCCAACAAGGCATTGATGCCTTTCAGCGGTTGGAGCAGCATTGGGACACTCGTGACTTTGACGTGATGATCGTGCTGGATGGCAATCGCTTCGCCCGGACACAGGCGCTCCACGCCTACGTTGTTGAGCGAACGATCCACATCGGCGCACGCATTTACTCACTTACGGACGGCTGGATTGACAAGCAAAATCATCGCATGTGGATCGCGATGAACGGCTATAAATCCGCCGGTGAGATCGACCGATTTGTTCAGGCGAGAGACCGTGCCATGACTGCCCGTGCTGAGCGTGGATTGCCCATTACCAGTCGCATCCCGATGTCGCATCAGGTCGTGCGTGATCCGAAGTCGGGTAAAGCGTTGTGCCTGGAAGTCAACGAAGACAAGCGTCGTCTGTGGGATGATCTGGCGGAGTTGGTGCTTGAGGGTGTTGCGTGCGATCGCATGGAAGTCGAACTGTATGAGCGTTTCGGTCATGCCAACGAAAAAGGTGAGCCATATTACGCAAACTGCATGTATCGGCTGCTGATGAAACCCGTGTTCTGGGGACATACAGCGCGTCATCACAACAGCGCCAACAGTAAGAATGGCTTTCGCTTTGGACGCTAGATATGGGATGAGAGCGCACCAATTCCTGAAGGCTCGACGATATTTCGGAATACTCATGAGCCGGTGTGGACTGGTGAACTTGCTGATCGTATCCGTCAGGAGCTTGATCGCCGTGTGGTGCACATCAAAGGGAGAGCAAGAACAGCTTATACACATCGTCTGAGTGGGCTTGCTATCTGTTCTGAATGTGGCAGTTTTATGGCGACCCGCGTTGATGGCAGCTATCTCGGTTTGTATTGTCCAGCATCGAAGGGACGACCAGCCTTACCAAAATGTGGTCATCGTCGAGTCGTGAGCGAACGGAAGATCATAGCCCGCATGGATGAATTTCTGAAGCAGATGCTTCGGGAGAACACAACCGACATCTTCAACAGCAGCCAGCCGGAAACATCACACGCTCATGAACGAATTGCCCTGCTAGATGAGGAGATTGCCGAAGTCGAAGACAAGATACGCGCGTTGATTCGTAAGCAGATCACGGCTGGAGAAGATATCCAGTACATCTATGATGAGGAGCTGGACAAGCTGAACGTCCAGTTGAAGACGATGAAAGAAGCTCGTACCCGTTTACAGGGAGAGTCACTCGCTGCCCAGACTTCCACATCCAATCAGCAAGTGACCCTCGAAGAACTGGCAAAACTGACACTCGAAAAATTCTGGCATCAGGAAAGCCGCAAGATCAACCCGATGCTTCATCGCATCATGGGTAAACGCCGCCTCATAATTCTCAACGATGAGATCTTTGGTGTCGCGGAAATCCACCGCGTGCAGAGGCAGAGGCGGCGCTTTTAGCAGAATTTACCAGCCACGTCCGGCGATTTTCTCGCCTTCGGCCATGCCGCTGACATTGATGCCGACCATTGCTTCGCCGAGGTTGCGGCTGACTTTCGCCAGAATAGCCGGATCATTGTAATGCGTCACGGCTTCTACGATGGCTTTGGCGCGTCTGGCCGGGTCGCCACTCTTGAAGATGCCGCTGCCCACAAACACACCGTCCACACCCAGTTGCATCATCAGCGCTGCGTCTGCCGGGGTCGCCACACCACCCGCCGCGAAATTGACCACTGGCAAACGGCCAAGTTCCGCCGTTTCCTTTACCAGCGCATAGGGTGCCTGAATGTTCTTGGCATAGGTGTACAGTTCGTCTTCATCCATGCTGGTCAGGCGGCGGATTTCACCATTCACCGCACGCGCATGACGCACCGCCTCTACCACATCACCCGTGCCTGCCTCGCCTTTCGTGCGCATCATTGCTGCGCCCTCGCCAATGCGCCGCAGCGCTTCGCCCAAGTTACGACAGCCGCAGACAAACGGGACTTTGAACTTGTGCTTGTTAATGTGGTGTTCTTCATCGGCGGGAGTCAGCACTTCGCTTTCATCGATATAATCCACGCCCAGCGCTTCGAGAATCTGCGCCTCGACAAAATGCCCGATACGCGCTTTTGCCATCACCGGAATGCTGACCGTGTTGATGATGCCCTCGATCATATCCGGGTCGCTCATACGCGCCACACCACCCTGTACGCGAATATCCGCCGGGACACGCTCTAGCGCCATGACCGCGCAAGCGCCCGCGTCTTCGGCAATCTTCGCGTGTTCGGGCGTCACCACGTCCATGATGACCCCGCCCTTGAGCATCTGCGCCAGCCCAGCCTTCAGCTTAAAAGAGCCAATCTCAGCGCCGTCATTCTGGTGATTACCGTTCGCCACCATGATTCATTTCCCTTCTCTCATATGCTCTGTGATTTAGGTAACGTTAGCGTAAAATCGCAGCCCATGTTGATGTAAGTCCATTTAAGGCCACCCTGCCCGATGAATCCACACATAAAATTTATGCTGCAAGCGGTGGAAATTAACTGTATACTTCGATGTAGCGAAGGATAAAAAGTGTAACAATGGAATCTTCGACCAACAATCCCCAACCCATTGACTGGGAGGCGGTTTGGAAAAGCCTGGTCTGGGTAGACTATGACCAGGATGAAGCCGCGATTCAGCGTCGGCTAAGCCAGCGTGCCCGCCAGTATGCCGCACCACAACAGGCGCTTGAAGCGGTTCCCGAAGACGGTTTTTCCGCGCTGGTATTCGAACTGGGGGATGAACATTATGGCCTGGATGTGATGGCCGTGCGAGGTGTGCGCACGATTAACCGCATTACCCAGGTGCCGGGCACCCCCAGTTTTTATCGCGGGGTGGTCAATGTGCGTGGTCAGGTGGTGACAGTGCTGGATTTAAGAGTGTTCTTCGACATCCCTGCCACCGATGATACTCGAAGACCGGACGAACTGATCATCGTGCGGGTTAAGCGATTGGAGATCGGGTTGCTGGCCCATAATGTAGAAGGTGTGCGGGTGATTCCGCGTGACGAGATCGAACCTCTGGAGAGTATGCGTTATGGGCTGGGTGTTACCACCGGCCAGCTTGTACTGCTGGATATTGAGAGCTTATTTGAGGATGACCGCCTGAT